>NZ_JADCLB010000024.1:0-32128 GCF_014982245.1 Enterobacter cloacae complex sp. P6RS | reverse complement strand
CAATTAAAAATGATATTATTTAAAGATGCTTAATCATGATTTAAGTTATGGTAACATTTTTGATGTAGGATATATTATATTAATAGAGATTTAAAATATATTCTTATGTGGTGTTTGAATTATGCTACTGCGAGCGGAAATATAATAACCTGCTGTATTTTCAATACGGTCATTCATTAACCTGATACAGAGGGCGAAAAAAATGACCACAGGGATGGGCATCCGGACATTTGCATAAATACCCTCTGTCGTCATAAGGCGGCGAACAAAAAGGGGCAGATATACACGACGTATCGCTTTTATTTGAAGCAATAAAAAAGGCCGCTAACGCGGCCCTGAGGTGAGTGTGTCGGTTATTCAGTAACTTTCTTTTCCAGCTCGCTGGCACCTTCTTTGGTTTTGTTCCAGCCTTTCTCTGCGCCTTCTTTAGTGGCATCCCACCCCTTCTCGGTGCCTTCTTTGGTTTTATGCCAGGCTTTCTGGGAATCTTCGCTGACTTTGCTGCCAAAGCTTTCGCTCTTACCTTCCGCAGCATGCTGCTGTTTCAGCTTCAGCTCTTCGCCTTTGTTCTGCTCTTCGTGCAGTTTTTGCTTCGCTTCGTTGGCGTTTGCGTTCGCCGCAGCGACGGTATCGTCAGTTGCATGTGTGGTCGCAGCAAATACTGGGGAAGCCAGCAGAACGGCAGATAATGCGATAATTGTTTTTTTCATAATATCCTCATTTAACGTTATCGGTTATGAGCGTGATTCAGCATGGCACAGACGAAGCGGGGTGGCTTTAGGAAAAAACTGTAATGAGATCAAAGTACCCAGGCAAGCGCCCCCTTGCTTGAGGATCACCCGAAGGATAAAAAACCTATTTCTATGAGGGCTGCAAGGGTCAGCAGAATAAAGAAAATAACGACCATGGGTCTGTACATTTTAAGGCTCCATCCTTGTGTGATGTCTTGTCCAGCGTACGAGATACATCGTTAAGCCATCCCCGGCACGACATATCCCCTGAGTGAATTGTGTCCGTTTTTACTTTTCCATGGGAGGAGGGCGGTGTCGTTGATGTTTATCAAAGGGCAGCGGCAGGGTAAGAAAAATCTGCATGAAAGTTACTGGCCTTGTTAGCGTTGAACGCTTTGCGTTGCCGCTGGCTGTCGCCACTGGCGGACGTGCTCGATCAGGGCTCTTAGCTTGGGCGCCATATTGTGACGCTGGGGAAAATAGAGATAAAAGCCTGGAAAAGACGGAAGAAACGTATCCAGCAGGGCAACAAGCTGCCCCGTTTCAATATACGGAGTGAATGTATCCTCCGTGGCTAAGGTTATGCCGCCGCCGGCCAGTGCCAGGCTGAGCATAAGGCGCAGATCGTTTGTGGTGATCTGCGGTTCAATCGCCACATCGAAAGGAACGCCCGCCTCCTCAAATTCCCAGCGATAGGGGGCAACGTCCGGGGCTGGGCGCCAGCCGATACACCGGTGAGCCACCAGCTCGCGGGGGTGCTCAGGTACGCCGTGAGTCGCCAGATAGGACGGTGAAGCCACCACCCTCTCACGCTGCTGACCCGTAAGGGGAACGGCGATCATGTCTTTTTCAATAACTTCACCCAGCCTTACCCCGGCGTCATAGCCCGCCGCCACGATATCGAACTCCTCGTCCGACACGAAGATATCAAGCGATACCGCAGGATGTGCAGCCGCAAACGAAGCGAGCAGCGGGCCAGAGAGAAACGCTTCCGCGATTGAGGTGACCGCGATTCTGAGCTGACCGCGCGGTGTGCTGTCCGACGCGACGTCTTCAAATGCCGCTTCAATATTGGCGATGGGAGCCTGCAACGATTTACGCAGCCGTTCCCCTGCTTCAGTGAGGCTTACCGAGCGCGTGGTGCGCATCACCAACAGGGTTTGAAAACCATCTTCAAGACGCCTAATCCCCTGACTGACAGCGGAGCGGGTTATGCCCAGCCGCGCGGCGGCAGCGCTAAAGCTGCGCTCCTCGGCGACCGCCAGAAAAACAGGTAACAGATTGAGATCGATTTTCATTGTTTAACATTGCTAACCAGTGAGTCCAGTAAATGCAGGATACAAGAAACAATGGTGAGTATCTATTATCACGTTGAACTCAACGTAAGGAGCAAAACATGAACAAAGTTATCTTAATTACCGGTGCATCAAGCGGTATCGGAGAAGGTATTGCCAGAGAGTTAGGCAAGGCAGGCGCGAACGTTTTCCTGGGCGCTCGCAGGCTGGATCGCATCAACGCCCTCGCTGCTGAAATCCGCAGTGCAGGGGGGGAAGCAGAGGCCGCAGTCTTAGACGTTATCAGCCGCCAGTCGATGGCTGACTTCGTACAGGCCGCGCGTGAAAAGTGGGGCCACATTGACGTGCTGATTAACAACGCGGGCATCATGCCTCTTTCTCCGCTTTCGGCAGGCAAGCAGGATGAGTGGGAGCGCACCATTGACGTGAATATCAAGGGCGTGCTGTGGGGGATAGGCGCCGTTCTGCCGATTATGGAAGCCCAGGGCTCGGGACAAATCATTAATATCGGCTCGATTGGTGCCTTGTCCGTGGTGCCTACGGCTGCCGTCTACTGTGCCACCAAATTCGCCGTACGGGCGATTTCGGATGGTTTACGTCAGGAAAGTTCGAACATCCGCGTGACCTGCGTTAACCCTGGGGTAGTGGAAAGCGAACTGGCCTCGACCATTACGCACCCGGAAACTATGGCGGCGATGGACGCGTACCGTGCTATTGCCCTCAAACCTGCTGATATCGCCCGCGCTGTGCGCCACATCATCGAGGCGCCTGAGAGTGTCGATACAACAGAAATTACGATCAGACCGACGGCATCTGCGAACTAACGTTGCGGATGAAAAAATGCAGGTTAGCGCAGCTGGTTGACAACAGATCTGACTGGTCTGCAAATCCAGACTACGCTTGCTAAAAAATGGTCGTCTGAATTTCGGTTGTGACGTTCATACTGAATGCTTAGATTCATTTTCAATCTATTGAGAGGAAATGAATATGAATTTTGCAGAACTCCACAACCAGGATCAGCCCCTGCTTATCGCTAACGTTTGGGACGCCGCCAGTGCTGTCGCAGCGCAAGAAGCAGGCTATCAGGCACTGGGAACGTCCAGTGCAGCAATAGCGTCCATGCTGGGATATGAAGACGGGCAGGGAATGCCGTTTGATGCGTTATTTTATGTGGTCACCCGTATCCGGGCTGTCAGCAGCCTGCCATTGAGCGTTGACATGGAAGCAGGATATGGTGATTCAGCCGAAGAGATAGTCGCTAATCTCAGGCGCCTTGCTCAGACAGGCGTAGCAGGCGTTAACCTTGAAGACAGCAGAGTCATTAATGGTAAGCGTCAACTTGACGATATCTCTGATTTTTCCCGTAATCTGAGAACAGTATGCAATGCGCTGAGAAGCGAAAACTGTAGCCTGTTTCTGAACATTCGGACTGACACTTACCTGCTCGGGCATGATGACGCATTGCAGGAGACGATATTACGGGGTCAGAGCTATAAAGATGCAGGTGCTGATGGCCTTTTTGTTCCCTGTCTGACGTCAGAGAAAGACATCAGCCTCATTGCAGAGGCAACGGGCCTGCCTCTGAACGTCATGTGTATGCCCGATCTTCCGTCGTTCGACAGGCTGAAACGGGCCGGGGTAAACCGCATTTCAATGGGCAATTTTGTTCATTCAGCCATGCAGTCAACGCTGAGTGATGTAATGCATGCGATTCGAGCTCGTCAGTCATTTGCAGGACTTTTTAGCGATGAAAATAACCGATAAGAATTTGTGTGATATCTGGTATCAGGCATTACTCGAACGAGATTCAGAATATACCGGCGTATTTTTTGTTGGCGTCAAAACTACTGGCGTATTCTGCATTTCGGTATGCCGGGCGCGAAAGCCCAGGCGCGAAAATGTTGAATTTTATAAAGATGCCAAATCCGCCCTGGCGGACGGCTTTCGTCCCTGTAAGGTCTGCAGACCCGCTGAAAATGCGCACAGCGCGCCATTATTTGTTGAACAGGCGCTTGCGCTTGTCAGGCGCGATATTAAATCCCGTGTGGCTGACGCGCAGCTTCGCCAGCACGGAATCAGTCCGGAGCGGGTAAGACGTTGGTTCCTGCAACATCACGGCATCACTTTTCAGGCTTTCCAGCGAATGCAGCGGGTGAACGTTGCTCTGCAGGAGCTAAAAAGCGGACGAGCGGCTACTGACGTTGCGCTGGACAATGGCTATGAATCCCTGAGCGGGTTTGGTTACATCTACAAGCGGCTTACTGGCGCAGCGCCGACTCAGGCAACCGAGGTGATTGTCATTCATCGGTTTACCACTACGCTTGGGCCTATGTTTGTCTGCGCGACAGAGCGGGGAGTGTGTCTGCTGGAGTTTACCGATCGCCGGATGTTAGAAACGGAATTCCGCGATATCCAGCGTTTATTTAACGCCAGAATTGTCACCGGAGAAAACAGCCATACCCGGCAGACAGTAAAAGAAATCAGCGAGTATTTTGCCGGAACTCGCCGACAGTTTGAGCTCTCTGTGGATGCCCCGGGTAGTGATTTTCAACAATCCGTCTGGCATGAGTTGCGTGCAGTTCCCTATGGACAGACTTCGCACTATCAGGCCATTTCGCTAGGGATGAATAAGCCCAATGCTGTGCGCGCCGTCGCTGCAGCTAATGGTGCAAACCGGATTGCGATTGTGATCCCTTGTCACAGGATAATTGGCAAAGATGGAAAGATGACGGGTTACGGCGGTGGTATTTCGCGCAAAGAATGGCTCATTGAGCATGAGCGAAACAATGTTTGATGGCGTAATGTTCCATTGTTGCCGGAATATTTTACGCACTTCGCGGGATAAAATGCAGACACAAAAAAGCCCGCAGGGCTTGCGCCGTGCGGGCTCTTAGGACTTCATCGGATGACTCTGGTAATCACCGATGGAGAATTTTGGTGGAGCTGGCGGGAGTTGAACCCGCGTCCGAAATTTCTACATCCTCGGTACTACATGCTTAGTTTGTCTTTACATTCGCACGCCAGCTGCGGACAGACACGCCACTAACGAACTAGCCTGATTAGTTTTAACGCTTCAACCCCAGGCAGGGCTTCCACGCGATCTCTTTTGGGTTTGACCTCTCTTTGATCCCCGTCTTAAGAGCGGAAGCTAGGGAGAGAGGGCTCAGAGCAGGTTATTAAGCTGCTAAAGCGTAGTTTTCGTCGTTTGCGACTATTTTTTTGCGGCTTTTAACGAGGCAAACCGCCCCTCGGCATGCACCTTGGGTTTCGCAAATCCCGTCGAATCCAGAATCAGCCCCAATAGTGTTGAACTAAGTATACCAGATTTCACTTCCTGGATACCAGCCTGGAACGCTAACTTATTGAATAGTACAATAAGTGTGCAGAATCAACGTCCTGCGTTTTTCATGATGCGCGCTTTATCCAACTGCCACTCGCGTTCTTTCAGGTCAGTACGTTTGTCGTGCTGTTTTTTACCTTTCGCGACGCCAACTTTTACTTTGCACCAGGCATTTTTCCAGTACAACGACAGGGCGACCACGGTGAAACCTTCACGGTTGATGCGTCCGTAGAGGGATTCCAGCTCACGCTTGTTCAGCAGTAGCTTACGGGTGCGCGTTGGGTCACATACGTAGTGCGACGAGGCGACGGTCAGCGGCGTAAAGTTCGCGCCGAACAGGAAGGCTTCGCCATCTTTAAGGATCACGTAGCTGTCGCCGATGTTGGCTTTCCCGGCGCGCAGCGATTTTACTTCCCAGCCCTGCAACGCAAGGCCAGCTTCGAATTCTTCTTCAATGAAATACTCGTGGCGAGCACGCTTGTTGAGCGCAATGGTCGCCGAGCCTGGTTTATGTGCTTTTTTCTTCGTCATAAGTGTCGTAAAGCCGTCGGTAATCTGATTTCAAAAAGTCACCTCATTGCGTCCTGTGAGGTCTAACGCGCTATCTTAGCACGAGATGAGGCTTAGCGTTTTTTTAACAGGTGATAAATGTTATTATTTGTCCGTTGTGTGACGATGGAAAATGCTATGCCTCAGATTAGCCGTACTGCGCTCGTTCCTTACAGCGCGGAACAAATGTATCAGTTAGTGAACGATGTTCAGTCTTATCCAGAGTTTATCCCGGGATGTACCGGGAGCCGCGTTCTGGAGTCTGGCCCGACGCAGATGACTGCGGCGGTGGATGTCTCCAAAGCGGGGATCAGCAAGACGTTCACCACCCGCAATACGCTGACTAACAATCAGAGTATTTTGATGCATCTGGTAGATGGTCCATTTAAAACCCTGATGGGTGGCTGGAAGTTTACGCCACTGAGCGCTGACGCCTGCCGCATTGAGTTCCATCTGGACTTTGAGTTCACCAATAAGCTAATTGAGCTGGCGTTTGGCCGCATCTTTAAAGAGCTGGCGTCAAATATGGTTCAGGCGTTTACCACCCGCGCCAAAGAGGTTTACAGTGTCGCATAAGATTGCTGTAGAGGTGGTCTACGCGCTGCCGGAGAAGCAGTACCTACAGCGTGTAATGCTGGAAGAGGGGGCAACCGTAGAGGCGGCTATCCGCGCGTCCGGCATCCTTGAGCTTCGCAGAGATATCGACCTGGCGAAGAACAAGGTCGGGATTTACAGCCGTCCGGTGAAGCTGGGCGATGTGCTGAGGGAGGGCGACCGGGTCGAGATTTATCGTCCGCTGATTGCCGACCCGAAAGAGCTGCGTCGTCAGCGCGCGGAGAAGTCTGCTAAGTAGCGTGTTTCCCCCTCACCCTGTCTCTCTTCCCAAAGGGGGGAAGGGATAAAGAAAAACAAAAAAGGTGCTCGTTGAGCACCTTTTTGCATTTCTGGCTTCTGATTATTTTGTCAGGGCAGGTTTGTTGTCGATGTTGGTCAACACACCGGCGCTGCTGAAGGTCAACGTCAGGGTCTGCTGGGTCACGCTTTCGTGGCCTGGCTGCTGACGGAATACATAGAACCAGGTGTTAGTGCCGAACGGATCGGTCATCATCGGGGTTCCCAGTGCATAAGCGACCTGCTGTTGTGTCATCCCCACGCGGATTTTGGACACATCGTTAGGGGTAAGGTAGTTCCCCTGGTTGATGTCAGGACGGTAAACCACTTTCTCCAGAGTGGAACAGCCTGCGGTCAACATCAGAAGAACCGCTGCGGCAGCGGTCAGCATTTTACAACGCATAGTGATTTGATTCCTTTTCGGGCCCGAGCAGAACGCGGCTCATATGTAATATGCCGATGATAATAGACCTTGCCCCACTTTGAAACCGGTCTGGCGGCGTTTTTGTTGTTCTGTATGACCCTGAGATCCCGAAAAAGTTTATGCCGCCAGCAGTTCTTTCGCGTTCGCGAGCGTATTACGCGTGACTTCACTGCCGCCGAGCAGTCGTGCCAGCTCCTGCAGACGCGCGCGTTTATCCAACGGCTTCATGTGCGTTTCGGTCATTTCGCCGTCGGTTTCTTTACTGACAATAAAGTGATGATGACCACATCCCGCGACCTGCGGCAGGTGGGTGACACACATCACCTGCGTTGACTCACCAAGCTGGCGCAGCAGTTTACCCACCACTGCCGCCGTTGGGCCACTGATGCCGACATCCACTTCATCGAAAATCAGCGCCGGGGTATCCATTTTACGCGCGGTAATCACCTGAATCGCCAGCGCAATACGCGACAGTTCACCACCGGATGCCACTTTGGAGATTGCCTGCAGCGGCTGCCCCGGGTTGGTGGTGACGCGGAACTCGATGCGATCCGCCCCTTCTGCCGTCAGGTGGTTCTCTTCAAAACGGACATCAATGGTGAATACACCGTGCGGCATCGCCAGCGTGTGCATGCTGTCGGTGATGTGCTGGCTTAGCTCCTGAGCGTAATGTTGACGGATCTCATGCAGTTTTTTCGCCGTGGTCAGCGCCTGCTGATGATGCAGGTTCACGGCCAGAGAGAGGGTTTCCTGCGAATCCGCCTGATCGTCAAGCTGCTGCTGTTCTTCGAGCAGAGACTGATAATAGCCTGGTAGTTCTTCCGGCGTGACATGGTGCTTGCGCGCCAGTGAAATCTGACGAGAAAGGCGCTGCTCCAGCTCAAACAGGCGGTTCGGGTCGAGGTCCAGCCGTTCACAATAATGACGCAGTTCGTCACTGGCTTCTGAGATTTGAATCGCGGCCTCTTCCAGCATATCCAGTACGCCAGAAAGTTTACTGTCCATGCCGGCCAGTTCGGTGACCAGTTGACGGACATTGTACAGCTGGCTCTGCAGGTTAACGTCTTCGCCATCTGCCAGCATGTTGAGGGCATTCTGGCTGGTTGAGAGCAGGTGGCCGCTGTTGGCGAGGCGCTTGTACTCTTCGTCAATTTGTTCAAACTCACCCGCCTGCGGGTTGAATTCGTTCAGCTCTTTAAGCTGGTACGCCAGCAGCTCCGCACGCGCGGCGCGCTCCTGGCTTTGCTGCTGGTGCTGGGCGAGCTCGCGGCAGCTCTGATGCCACTGGCGGTAGTGCTCCGCCATAAGTTGAGTAAGCGCGTACTCACCCGCATAGCCATCAAGCAGGGCTTTCTGCTGTTCTGGTTTGACGAGTTGCTGATGCGCGTGCTGACCGTGGATCTGGATAAGCAGCTGGCCGAGTTCGCGGAGCTGGGAGAGCGGGACTGCCGTGCCGTTGATAAAGCCACGGGAGCGCCCGTCGCTGCTGATCACGCGGCGAAGTAAACACTCACGTCCATCTTCGAGCTGATTTTGTTCCAGCCAGCGCAGGGCTGCAGGGGTATCTTTCAGGGAGAAACGTGCGCAAAGATCGGCACGGTTTGCGCCCATGCGCACCATGTCGCCCTCTGCACGGCCGCCAAGGCACAAGCCGAGGGCATCAATGGCAATGGATTTACCCGCACCGGTTTCGCCGGTGATCGCCGTCATGCCGCTGTGGAAATCGATCTCAAGCTCACGAACAATGGCAAAGTTGCTGATGGTCAGTTGTGCCAGCATAATTGTTTTCCTGTATGAAAAACCATAACTGTGTTTTCATACAGTATAAACTGGTTTTTTATACAGTAAAGTACTGGATGCAAAATCAGAACAATTTTTTTGACCAGCCAAGCTTCGAGCTTAATGTGTTGAAATAGCTGTAATCTTTCGGGTGAATCAAGTTCAGGTGGTAATCACACCGGCGAATAAGAACATCTTCACCTTCCTGGATTGGCAGCGCGATCTGGCTGTCGCAGCTGATCTCCAGGTCGTTACGGCGGTGCGAGAAGCGCAGACGTATCGTGCTGTCGCCGTTAATTACCAGCGGGCGCGCGGAGAGCGTGTGCGGGAACATCGGCACTAGCGTAATAGCATCCAGAGAGGGCGTCAGGATCGGGCCGCCCGCAGAAAGCGAGTAGGCGGTTGAGCCGGTCGGGGTGGAGATAATCAACCCGTCAGAACGCTGGGAGAAGGCAAAGATTTCGTCGATATAAACTTCGAACTCAATCATGTGTGCCACTTTGCCGGGATGAAGCACCACCTCGTTAATCGCGGTGCTGATGCGCTTCTGACAGTCCTGCTGGCACACCTGCGCTTCCAGTAAAAAGCGTTTTTCGCTGATATAATGACCTTCCAGCACGTCGGCCAGCTGTTGCTGCGCGTTGTCCGGGTCGAGGTCGGTTAAAAAGCCGAGATTGCCGCGGTTGATACCGATGACCTTGATGTCATAACGCGCCAGCGTGCGTGCCGCGCCGAGCATGTTGCCATCGCCGCCCACCACCACGGCGAGATCGGCCTGTTGGCCAATTTCCGCCAGCGTGCCGGTTTTGACGCTCTTCAGCTGCAGTTCCTGCGCAATTTGCTGCTCGACCATCACTTCATAGCCTTTGCTACACAACCAGCGATACAACATTTCATGTGTCGTCAATGCGGTAGGGTGACGCGGATGCCCGACGATCCCAATACACCTGAAATGATTATTCATTTTCTGGAGGTCCTTGTGCCTGATGAATGATGACAATCTCTCTTGTTCCCTTGAATCCAGGAAACTGATCCCCATAATAAGCGAAGTTAGCGAGATGAATGCAGAAAAACGCGGAGAAATTCATGAGTAGTAAAGAACAGAAAACGCCTGAGGGGCAAGCCCCTGAAGAAATTATCACGGAACAGCACGATGAAGTTGAGGCTGTAGAGCCAGACGCATCTGCTGAGCAGGTGGACCCGCGCGATGAAAAAATTGCGAATCTGGAAGCCCAACTGGTAGAAGCACAGAATCGCGAACGCGACACCGTTCTGCGCATCAAGGCGGAAATGGAAAACCTGCGTCGTCGCACCGAGCAGGACGTTGAGAAGGCGCATAAATTTGCGCTGGAGAAATTCGTCAACGAACTGCTGCCGGTGATCGATAGCCTCGACCGCGCGCTGGAAGTGGCTGACAAAGCGAATCCGGACAACGCGGCGATGATCGAAGGTATCGAACTGACGCTGAAATCCATGCTCGACGTCGTGCGTAAGTTTGGCGTGGAAGTGATTGCGGATACCGATGTGCCGCTGGATCCAAACGTTCACCAGGCCATTGCGATGGTGGAATCTGAAGAGATTGAAGCCGGTAAAGTGCTGGGCGTGATGCAGAAAGGTTACACCCTGAACGGCCGTACCATTCGCGCTGCGATGGTGACCGTGGCGAAAGCGAAAGCGTAATTTGCTACCTGTAGTGCCGGGTGGCGGCATTCGCCTTACCCGGCCTACGTTTTATTCGGCAATACTTTCCCGAAGTGGCGTAACGGGCAGCACCTTCACCTGCTTAATCATATTGTCCTGCACGTCCAGGATATCAATATCGTACTGCTCAATGCGCACCCGCGTGCCCGCTGCTGGGATCTCTTCCAGCGCTTCCAGAATCATCCCGTTCATGGTACGAGCTTCATCTTCCGGCAAATGCCAGTTAAAGGCTTTGTTGAGTTCACGGATGTTCGCGCTACCGTCAATCAGCACCGAACCGTCGTTCTGCGGAGTCACTTCCTCCGCGAGGGAAGGGGACATCGATGTGGTAAAGTCTCCGACAATCTCTTCCAGAATATCTTCGACCGTCACCAGGCCCTGAATATCGCCGTACTCGTTGACCACCAGGCCGACTTTTTTCTTGTTGCGCTGGAATTTAACCAGCTGCGTGCTGAGCGGCGTACCTTCCGGCACGTAGTAAATCTCGTCGGCGGCGCGCAGCATCACCTCTTTGGTGAACTCTTTTTTCTCGGTCATCAGACGGTAGGCTTCGCGCACGCGCAGCATGCTGATGGCGTCATCCAGCGAGTCGCGATAGAGCACGATGCGCCCATGCGGAGAGTGCGTCAGCTGGCGGACAATGGCTTTCCAGTCGTCGTTGATGTCGATACCGACGATTTCGTTACGCGGCACCATGATGTCGTTCACGCTCACTTTTTCCAGATCCAGCACCGACAGGAGCATATCCTGATTGCGCCGGGAGATCTGCGAGCGGGATTCGTTCACGATGGTGCGCAGCTCTTCTTTGCTGAGCGCGCTGCTGATAGTGACGTCGGCTTTGATCCCCACCATCCGCATCAAAACGCGCGTGACCATGTTCAGCAGCCAGACCAGCGGCATCATCAGGATCTGCAGCGGCGCCAGCAGGAAGCTGCTCGGGTAGGCCACCTTTTCCGGGTAAAGCGCGGCGATGGTTTTTGGCAGTACTTCGGCAAACACCAGCACCACAAACGTCAGCACGCCGGTGGCAATCGCGACCCCGGCGTTGCCGTACAGGCGCATCCCAACGATGGTGCCGAGGGCTGAGGCCAGAATATTGACAAGGTTGTTGCCGATAAGCACCAGGCTTATCAGCCGATCCGGCTTGCGGAGCAGTTTTTCAACGCGGCGGGCGGCACGGTTACCCTGTTTAGCACGATGACGCAACCGGTAGCGGTTTAAGGTCATCATGCCGGTTTCCGAGCCGGAGAAATAGGCGGAGATGACCACCATGACGATCAGGATAACGATCAGCGTGGTGGTAGAGATGTGTTCCAGGGGGAACTCCTTTTATAACTTAGCCAGCAAATTGCTGTATGAAGCGGCTGCCAAAATAGGCAAGGGTGAGAATGCCCGCACCCGCGACGTTGAACCAGACGACGCGACGACCGCGCCAGCCTTCATGATAATGGCCCCACAACAGGACAATATAGACAAACCACGCGATGATGGAGAGCACTGCTTTATCGATATTCTCCACGCTGAACAGGTTCTTCATATAAAACAGGCCGGTGCAGAGCGTGAGCGTCAGCAGCACCACGCCTATCTGGGTGATGTGGAACATCTTACGCTCAATGACCATCAGCGGCGGCATTTCATGGTTGAACGCCAGCTTTTTGTTTTTCAACTGGTAATCAATCCAGGCGAGCTGCATGGCGTAAAGCGCGGCGATGATCAGCGTCGCATAGGCGAACAGTGACAGGCCGATGTGCACCAGCATCCCCGGTGTCGCCTCCAGATGCGTAATGAATTCATTGGGCATAAAGGTGGCTAAAGCCAGATTGATCAGCGCGAAGGTATAGACAATCGGCAGCAGCAGCCAGCCGCGATTTTTAGACGCGACGATGGTCATTACCGTACAGATCATCAGGCTGACCAGCGAGCCGACGTTGAGGACGCTCAGGTTTTGCACGCTGCCGTCGCCGGGAATAATGCGTGATTCCAGCGCAAACGCGTGGCTTATCAGTGCGATGACCGCCGAAAGAATAGCCATGCGCCGCCAGCCGCTGTTTTTTTGCAGCAGTCCGGGAATAATCAGCGCGAGGCTGACAGAGTAGGCAACAAGGGCGATCAGTGCGAAAACAGGCATATAGGCATCGACAGTTGTCTTAATAAGAAAGAGAAGCAGTATAACGTTACGTGACGCCTGCTCCAACCGTTGCATAACAACAAAGGCGCCTTCATGTTATACTCCGGCAAAATTCTGTGTATGTGTCGCTCAATGCGGCCCAACGTTTCTACTCAGGCGAGAGACAATGTTTGATAATTTAACCGATCGTTTGTCGCGCACGCTGCGCAACATCAGCGGCCGCGGACGCCTTACTGAAGAGAACATCAAGGAAACGCTGCGCGAAGTGCGCATGGCGCTGCTGGAAGCAGACGTGGCGTTGCCGGTTGTTCGTGATTTTATCAACCGCGTAAAAGAGAAGGCGGTTGGTCATGAAGTTAACAAGAGCCTGACTCCGGGTCAGGAGTTCGTCAAAATCGTTCGTAACGAACTGGTTTCGGCGATGGGCGAAGAGAACCAGGTGCTTAACCTGGCGGCTCAGCCTCCGGCAGTGGTGCTGATGGCGGGCCTGCAGGGTGCGGGTAAAACCACCAGCGTCGGTAAGCTGGGTAAATTCCTGCGCGAAAAGCACAAGAAGAAAGTGCTGGTGGTCTCTGCGGACGTCTATCGCCCGGCGGCGATCAAGCAGCTGGAAACGCTGGCCGAGCAGGTCGGCGTGGACTTCTTCCCGTCCGACGTTGCCCAGAAGCCTGTCGACATCGTTAACGCCGCGCTGAAAGAAGCGAAGCTGAAATTCTACGACGTGCTGCTGGTGGATACCGCCGGTCGTCTGCACGTTGACGAAGCGATGATGGACGAAATCAAGCAGGTGCACGCTTCTATCAACCCGGTAGAGACCCTGTTTGTCGTTGACGCCATGACCGGTCAGGATGCGGCAAATACCGCGAAAGCGTTTAACGAAGCGCTGCCGTTAACCGGCGTGGTGCTGACCAAAGTCGACGGCGACGCCCGCGGTGGTGCGGCCCTTTCGATTCGCCACATCACCGGTAAGCCGATCAAGTTCCTCGGCGTGGGCGAGAAAACCGAAGCGCTGGAGCCGTTCCACCCGGACCGTATCGCCTCCCGTATCCTCGGCATGGGCGACGTGCTGTCGCTGATCGAAGATATCGAGAGCAAGGTCGACCGCGCGCAGGCTGAAAAGCTCGCCAGCAAGCTGAAAAAAGGTGACGGTTTCGATCTGACCGACTTCCTTGAGCAGCTGCGTCAGATGAAAAACATGGGCGGCATGGCAAGCCTGATGGGCAAACTGCCGGGCATGGGCCAGATCCCTGACAACGTTAAATCCCAGATGGATGACAAAGTGCTGGTGCGTATGGAGGCGATCATTAACTCCATGACGCTGAAAGAACGAGCCAAGCCAGAAATCATCAAAGGTTCCCGTAAGCGCCGTATCGCTGCCGGTTGCGGCATGCAGGTGCAGGACGTTAACCGCCTTCTGAAACAGTTCGACGACATGCAGCGCATGATGAAGAAAATGAAGAAAGGCGGCATGGCGAAGATGATGCGCGGCATGAAAGGCATGATGCCTCCCGGTTTTCCAGGGCGTTAATCGCTTTTGAGATTGCTTTTTGCCCGAAAATGAGTAAAATTTTCGGGCTTTTAATATGACACCCGGGCTCCGTTCCTCGATGGGGCCCGGTTGTTTTATTCACACAAGAGGATGTTATGGTAACTATTCGTTTAGCACGTCACGGCGCTAAAAAGCGTCCGTTCTACCAGGTTGTTGTGACTGACAGCCGTAATGCACGCAACGGTCGCTTCATTGAGCGCGTTGGTTTCTTCAACCCACTGGCCTCTGGCGCAGAAGAAGAAACCCGTCTGGATCTGGATCGTATCGCTCACTGGGTTGGCCAGGGCGCTACTGTTTCCGATCGCGTTGCTACGCTGATCAAAGCAGCAAACAAAGCAGCTTAATCTGTCACGGTGGTCATGATGAGCAATAAAGCACCTGTTGAACCGATCGTATTGGGAAAAATGGGTTCTTGCTACGGTATCCGTGGTTGGCTCAGAGTGTTTTCCTCCACTGAAGACGCTGATAGCATTTTTGATTACCAGCCCTGGTTCATCCAGAAAGCCGGTAAGTGGGAAGAGGTCGAGCTGGAAAGCTGGCGTCACCACAATCAGGACATCATCATCAAGCTGAAAGGCATTGACGATCGTGATGCCGCGAATGCGCTGACTAATTGTGAAATTGTCGTGGATTCGTCGCAGTTGCCACAGCTGGAAGAGGGCGACTACTACTGGAAAGACCTTATGGGCTGCCAGGTAGTCACCACTGAAGGTTACAGCCTGGGGAAAGTCATCGATATGATGGAAACCGGGTCAAATGACGTTCTCGTCATTAAGGCAAACCTGAAAGATGCATTTGGCATCAAGGAGCGGCTGGTCCCGTTCCTCGATGGACAGGTTATCAAGAAAGTCGATCTCGCTACTCAAACCATTGAAGTAGATTGGGATCCTGGTTTTTAAATTCTCCGGATAAACGGTAAAAGACGGCGCTATGTGGATTGGCATAATTAGCCTGTTTCCTGAAATGTTCCGCGCGATTACCGATTACGGGGTAACTGGCCGGGCAGTAAAGAATGGCCTGCTGAGCATCCAGAGCTGGAGTCCGCGTGACTTTACTCATGACCGGCACCGTACCGTGGACGATCGTCCTTACGGCGGCGGACCGGGGATGTTAATGATGGTGCAACCCTTACGGGACGCCATTCACACAGCAAAAGCCGCGGCAGGTGAAGGCGCAAAGGTGATTTATCTGTCACCTCAGGGACGCAAGCTTGATCAAGCGGGCGTGAGCGAACTGGCGACGAATCAAAAGCTGATTCTGGTCTGTGGTCGTTACGAAGGGATAGATGAGCGCGTAATTCAAACCGAGATTGACGAAGAATGGTCTATCGGCGATTACGTTCTCAGCGGTGGTGAGTTACCGGCAATGACGCTGATTGACTCCGTCGCCCGGTTTATTCCGGGGGTACTGGGCCATGAAGCTTCGGCAACGGAAGATTCCTTTGCCGATGGATTGCTGGACTGTCCACACTATACTCGTCCTGAAGTGTTAGAAGGGATGGAAGTACCGGCAGTGTTACTGTCTGGAAACCATGCCGAGATACGTCGCTGGCGTTTGAAGCAGTCGCTGGGCCGAACCTGGCTTAGAAGACCTGAACTTCTGGAAAACCTGGCTCTGACTGAAGAGCAAGCAAAGTTGCTGGCCGAGTTCAAAACTGAACACGCGCACCAGCAGCATGAACATGATGGGAAGGCGTAATACGCTCCCGAATATCAGTTTACCCAGGATAAGAGATTAAATTATGAGCAACATTATTAAGCAACTTGAACAAGAGCAGATGAAGCAGGACGTACCTTCCTTCCGTCCAGGTGACACCGTGGAAGTGAAAGTATGGGTTGTTGAAGGTTCCAAAAAACGTCTGCAGGCATTCGAGGGCGTGGTTATCGCTATTCGTAACCGCGGTCTGCACTCTGCATTCACTGTTCGTAAAATTTCCAACGGCGAAGGCGTTGAGCGTGTCTTCCAGACTCACTCTCCGGTAGTTGACAGCATTGCTGTTAAACGTCGTGGTGCTGTACGTAAAGCTAAACTGTACTACCTGCGTGAGCGTACTGGTAAGTCTGCTCGTATTAAAGAGCGTCTGAACTAAGATTCGCTTAAGCGACATCCTGTTAGAAAGGGCTGGCCGAAAGGCTGGCCCTTTTTTTATCCCATCGCACTTCTCGCATTAACCCTTTCGTCATAAATCATTTACAATGCTTGCCTCTTGAATGGAGGGGACGTGTATAACGTACTGCATCAGCCTAACCGGAAACGCGCAGCGGCTTTGACCGCGCTGTTTGCGATCCTGCTGATCGTGGTAGCCCCCCTTATCTCCGTCTCGTTGCAGAAAGACCCCATGAGCGCCATGCCGGGCATGCATCATGAGATGAGCATGATGTCGATGGACGAGCATCACGGCGATATGCCGCATACGATGCCCGTCGACCATGCGGAAGCGTGCGGCTACTGCGTGCTGTTAGCCCACGTGCCGGGCGTGATGCTCGCGCTCATTGTGCTACTCAGTATTGTGCTGCAAAAGCTTCGCGTGAAGCCGCCGCGTCAGGCGGTCAACCACTGGCACTTTTTCCCCTGGCTTTACCCCGAGACCCGCGCGCCGCCGCGGCAGTCTGCTTTTTCCCTTTAAAAAATATCGATAACTTACTGCCTTAAAAAGGAAAAGTATGACTACCTGCACTCCGCGCGCGGCATGGGGAAACCTGCTGCGTCGCCTCCATTTCTACGTCGGGCTATTTGTCGGCCCGTTTATCTTCTTCGCCGCGCTGACCGGGACGCTGTACGTGGCGACCCCGCAGCTCGAGAATGCGCTCTACCGGCACGCGCTCCATACGGATTCCGTGGGCGAGCCGAAGCCGCTGGCGGAACAAATCGCCACGGCGGAAAAGGCCGTTGGCTCAGATTTGCGTTTGCACGCCGTCCGCCCGGGGCTGGTTGAAGGTGAAACCACCCGCGTGATGTTTGCTGACCCGACGCTGGGGCCGTCGGAAAACCGGGCTATTTTTGTCGATCCGGTAAGCCTGGCGGTGCGGGGGGATATGACGGTGTACGGCACCAGCGGGATTTTACCGCTGCGTCAGACCATTGATTATCTGCATACCTCTCTGATGCTGGGCGATATCGGGCGGCTCTATAGTGAACTGGCCGCTTCCTGGATGTGGGTCGCCGCGCTGGGCGGTATTGCCCTGTGGTTTTATACCCGACCAAAACGCCGGATTAAAAATCGCTTCCAGAACCGCCGTCGGGTGCATGTGACGCTCGGCTGGATATTACTGGGGGGCATGCTGCTCTTCTCTGCAACCGGCCTGACCTGGTCCCAGTGGGCGGGGGGGAATGTTGATAAGCTGCGCGCTGAGTTGAATTGGCTCACCCCGCAGGTGAACACGACGCTATCCGGCCAACATGAGTTCGTGGATGAACATGCCGAACACCGTGGCCATCACGGCGGAATGGTGATGCCGGAAATGGCGATGGATCTGACGCGGTTTGACGGCGTGTTGAGCGCGGCGCGTAAAGCGGGGATTGATGCCAACAGGCTGGAGATCCGCCCGGCGAAAACAATGGATCGCGCATGGACAGTGACGGAGATCGACCGCAGCTGGCCGACTCAGGTGGACGCCGTTGCGGTTGATCCCGGTACGATGCAGATCCTCGACAGAACCCGATTCGAGGATTTCCCGCTTATGGCAAAACTGACCCGCTGGGGCGTGGATTTCCATATGGGGATCTTATTCGGGCTGGTGAATCAGCTGCTGCTCGTTGCCTTCGGCCTTGCCCTGTGCGTGCTTATCATCTGGGGATACCGGATGTGGTGGATGCGTCGTCCGGCACTGTCGGCCATTAATCCGGTGCAGACGCTTACTCAGAGCTGGCTGGCGCTGTCAGGGTGGGGAAAAGGTGTTACCGTGGTCATCAGCGCACTGCTGGGGCTGGCTTTGCCGGTGATGGGCGTGAGTCTGGCGCTGTTTGTTCTGATTGACTGGCTGCGCTGGCGAGCGGCAACAGGCGTGTCGCTCACCGAATCATCCGCTAAATAATCCTATGGCGCGCTGATAACCACTGACACCCGGCGGTTTTCAGCGCGCCCTTGTGCAGTGCTGTTGCTCGCAATCGGATATTTTTGGCCTAATCCCCGGGTGGTGAGATTGCTGCGTGGGATATTCGCGCCCTTCGCCCACGCGTCGGCCACGGCATTGGCGCGTTTTAACGACAGGGCTTCGTTGTAGCTTGCTTCACCGTAATTATCCGTATGACCGTCCATTCGCGCGTGATTCAGGCCAGTTTTCGCCAGACGAGAGGCCATGGACTGGATCTGTGTTTCACTTTCCGGGCGCAGTCTGGCGTCATTCTTATCAAAGAGAATGGTGTCCGACATACCAAGCGACCAGTCGCCGTTCAGTTCGTTAAAACCGTATGACTTCATCGCCGCGATTTGCTCAGGAGTAAATTTTCCCTGGGGCGGTGACTGACAGCCTGCCAGAACCAGTGAGGCCATAACTAACGGCGCGAAGTAACGTTTTAACATAAAATTTCCTTCCTAACTTATTGTTTTTGTACGCTGGTTCTTGACCTGGTACATATTGCGGTCGGCTTTCTCCAGTAATGCTTCAACGGACGCATTTTCCCACGCCAGAGCAAAGCCAATGCTGAGTGACATCGATGCTTTTTGTCCGTTGTGCAGATCAAACGGACGGATAAACTGCTGCGCTAGCGCAGCACAAATGTGTTGAACCTCTGGTTCAGAATGCACGCCGTACAGCACCATGGCAAATTCGTCACCGCCAAGGCGGTAGGACTGGTGGCGTTTATCGCCAAATTCCACCATCCTGCTGGCGACTTCAATCAGCACGCAGTCTCCTGCCGCGTGTCCCCAGGTGTCGTTAATAAACTTAAAATTATCACCGTCGAGGAAGAGCAGGGCCGAGTTTGTTTTTGCCGAGGGGTCATTCATTAATGCCGCAATACTGTTACGAAACGCAGCGCGGTTAGCAAGACCGGTGAGCGGGTCGTGCATGGCGGTACGAAGCAGCTGAGCGTTTTTCGCCTGGAGCTTAAGCTGCCATTCCTCCATCTCGTCCAGCAGGCTGTTGAAGTCTTCTCCAAACTGATGGAATTCTTCAATGCGCCCATCTTTCACCCGACGGGAAAAGTTGCGATTGGTGCGGACGTCATGCACAACGTCGGTGATATTTTGCAGTGCCGTGACCATGCCGCGGTGCAGAGACTGGGTAATGGTGAGCGCGACGACGGTTGCAAAAAGAATACAGCCGGTGAGGACGGCAAACGACATCCAGATGAAATGGCTGATAAGGCTGTCGCGCGCGGTAAGACGTATTTCACCTATCTTCGCGCCGTTGTGCAGGATGGGCTGCGCAACCGGAACAGGGAAAAGCCAGCGGCTGACCAGCGCCCCCAGCGTGTCGTTATTATCGTTCGGGTTCCAGGACCAGTAGGCAAAGCGCTTTTTATGCCCGTTGATGACTTCTGCTGCGGCAAACTGCCCCTGCTTACCCAGCGCAGCGAGCGTTTCGTTGGCCGCCAGTGAGTCGTTGAAAACCAGGGAGGCTTCAAGGCTGTGGCTCATTGTGGCGCCGGTTAATTCGAGATTTTTTTGCGCGTATTGTTTTAATGTTACGACCGAGGCAAAACAGAGCAACAGCCATATTAACGTCATTGTGATGATGACGCTTATCATGCTGTTTCGCCTCAGCGTTCTTTTAAACGTCGGACGCTGCGTCGAGATGAAATCTTTATCCATGCTGCTTATTCCGTGCAAGCATCAATACATCCGGGTTAACCCTGACACCACTGCGTGTCAACGCATCCAGATTGACGGAAAATCGCACCTGGCCACGATCGATTATCAGGCAAAAGGCGCTGCCAATAACACATTCCGGATTTTGCTCTGAGATTAATAGCAATGCTCTGCCCTGATATTGACTTATTAATTCAAGTTGTTTCGCAGGTGGTTCAGTCCCGAAATAAACAGCATCGCATGTCGCGGCCAGGGCTTCCCGATCGTTACGTACAATAACGGGGGTATAAGGTAACTCGTTATGCCCCTGGTCTTCGCTGAGCGCGTGCGTATAGTGAGAAGTGGCATAGATGCAGAGTTTAGGCTGACCGGAAAGCGACGGCCATCGCGTATAGCTCACTATGCCTGAGACAATAGAACGTACCGATTTATCCGTTTCCGTGAGCGCGCCTGCCATCGCCGGGCCCACCATAAGGAACAGCATTAGCACCAGAGTGAGTCGGAACAAAGAGTTCAAGTATAAATTTCTCACCAGAATCCGCCGTACCGCTCCGGAAATAGATGTCCTTAAGAGTTGCGGGCAGAATACCATTGTTTATCAGAACCGTCATTATGCCAGAAATAGCCCATGGCTGACCTAAGCTAAATCCTACAGTTATTTATTTTCCAAAGAATAAAAGCAGACTTAATTAAGCCTGCTAGAACGCATACTTTCATCCATTCCTTTTTGCCATGACGCATGCAGTTTCGCTGCATTTTCAACAGTATCACAACTGGCTGGATAAGATTTGCCCGCTAATCCCCATGCATGAATAAAGCCTTCTTCACACACTTTCTTCTGACCATCAGCATAGCCGCGAAGATATTCATTACGATCGACGTGGGGGTCGTTAAAACTATCGGCCAGGGTCTGGTTATCTTTAACCGGCAGGCCATTTATGGCGTCTTCTTTACCCGCGCTGAACCAGTCCGGGCTCGTCCAGTTGGGCTGGAAAGTGTAAGGATTAATCTGGCAGCCCGATAAAAACAGCGACAGCAGGACGAAAGCAATCGATCGCATAACCCTTCTCCTTTTTCTTCAGCATAGCCTGGCGGGAGAAATTTAGGCTGTAATTTAAACTTTACGATTTTAGCGGCTGATTTTTGCCTTTATTGTGTCAATGTAAACTAATGTGTACGAATTTTGGATTGAAATGTTTACTTTTTATGGTATCGTGGTTTCACCTCACTGAGGAAAACAACTATCGCAAACGAGCTTTACAGGATCGCTATCATGCAAAAAGACGCGCTGAACAACGTACATATCACTGACGAACAGGTTTTGATTACCCCGGATCAACTGAAAGCGGAGTTTCCGCTGAGCGCCGCGCAGGAGGCTCAGATCGAGCACTCTCGCCAGACCATTTCTGACATTATCGCTGGCCGCGATCCGCGCCTGCTGGTGGTTTGTGGTCCTTGCTCTATTCACGATCCTGAAACCGCCATTGAGTATGCGCGTCGATTTAAAGCATTAGCGGAGGAGGTCAGCGATAGCCTCTACCTGGTGATGCGCGTCTATTTTGAAAAGCCACGCACGACGGTTGGCTGGAAAGGATTGATCAACGATCCGCACATGGATGGCTCGTTTGATGTGGAAGCAGGCCTGAAGATTGCGCGTCGCCTGCTGGTGGAACTGGTCAGCATGGGGCTGCCGCTGGCAACCGAAGCGCTGGATCCAAACAGCCCGCAATACCTGGGCGATCTGTTTAGCTGGTCCGCAATTGGTGCGCGTACGACTGAATCGCAAACCCACCGTGAGATGGCGTCTGGGTTGTCGATGCCGGTTGGCTTCAAAAATGGTACCGATGGCAGCCTGGCGACGGCGATCAACGCCATGCGCGCCGCCGCCATGCCGCACCGCTTTGTTGGGATCAACCAGGCGGGCCAGGTGTGCCTGCTGCAAACGCAGGGCAACCCGGACGGTCATGTGATCCTGCGCGGCGGTAAAGCGCCAAACTACAGCCCGGCGGACGTGGCGCAGTGTGAAAAAGAGATGGAACAGGCGGGACTGCGTCCGGCACTGATGGTAGATTGCAGTCATGGTAATTCGAATAAAGATTACCGTCGCCAGCCAGCGGTTGCGGAATCCGTGGTCGCACAGATCAAAGACGGAAACCGTTCGATTATCGGCCTGATGATTGAGAGCAACATTCATGAAGGTAATCAGTCATCAGAACAGCCGCGCAGCGCGATGAAGCACGGCGTCTCCGTGACGGATGCCTGCATCAGCTGGGAAACCACCGATGCGCTGCTGCGTGAGATCCATAAAGATTTAAGCGGCCAGCTGGCGACGCGTCTGGTTTAAGAGGGTAGTTATGGTTGCTGAATTGACCGCACTGCGCGATCAAATTGATGAAGTGGATAAGGCGCTGCTGGACTTGCTGGCACGCCGCATGGCGCTTGTTGCTGAAGTCGGTGAGGTGAAAAGCAAATACGGCCTGCCGATTTATGTCCCGGAGCGCGAAGCCTCAATGCTGGCCTCCCGTCGTAAAGAGGCGCAGGCGCTGGGCGTTTCGCCGGATTTGATTGAAGATGTTCTGCGTCGCGTGATGCGGGAATCCTATTCCAGCGAAAACGACAAGGGCTTTAAAACCCTCTGTCCGTCCCTGCGTCCGGTGGTAATTGTTGGCGGAGCAGGGCAGATGGGGCGTCTGTTCGAGAAAATGCTGACGCTTTCTGGCTATCAGGTGCGCATTCTGGAAAAAGAGGACTGGGCACAAGCACCGGAACTGATGAAAGATGCCGGAATGGTTATCGTCAGCGTGCCGATCCACGTGACGGAGCAGATCATCGGGAAGCTTCCTCCTTTACCAAAAGACTGCATTCTGGTGGATCTGGCTTCCGTTAAAAACGGTCCTCTGCAGGCGATGCTGGCTGCGCATACGGGCCCGGTGCTGGGGCTGCACCCGATGTTTGGCCCGGACAGCGGCAGCCTGGCAAAGCAGGTGGTGGTTTACTGCGACGGCCGTCAGCCTGAAGCCTATCAATGGTTCCTGGAACAGATTCAGGTCTGGGGCGCGAGGCTGCACCGCATCAGCGCGGTCGAGCACGATCAGAACATGGCGTTCATTCAGGCGCTGCGCCACTTTGCGACCTTTGCCTACGGCCTGCATCTGGCGGAAGAGAACGTGCAGCTTGAACAGCTGCTGGCGCTCTCTTCACCGATCTATCGTCTTGAGCTGGCGATGGTCGGGCGTCTGTTTGCGCAGGATCCCCAGCTTTACGCCGACATCATCATGTCGTCTGAAAATAACCTGGCGCTCATCAAGCGCTACTATCAGCGCTTTGGCGAAGCCATTACGCTGCTGGAGCACGGAGACAAGCAGGCGTTTATCGACAGCTTCCGCAAAGTGGAGCACTGGTTCGGCGATTACGCCACGCGTTTCCAGAGTGAAAGCCGCACGCTGTTGCGCCAGGCAAATGACAGTCGCCAGTAATCCAATGATGTATATACTGAAAGCCAGCAATGCTGGCTTTTTTCATTTTGGGGAACTGTCATGGCTGAACCGCAGCTGCTGTTGAACTACACCGGGCATCTGCCCGAATGCCCGACGTGGAGCGCAGAAGAAAATGCGCTTTACTGGGCGGATATTCTGGAAGGGGAGATCCACCGCTACCACCTGTCGACGGCGGAACATACCGTGCTTTCCTTCCACGAAGAGGTGGGCTGCTTTGCCCTGCGTGAGCGAGGCGGTTTTATCGTCGCTATGCGCAACGGCATCTGGCTTGCCGATAAGCATGGGCTCCTGCAGCGCAAGGTGTGTGATAACCCCTCTAACCCGCAGCTCGCACGTTTTAATGATGGGGGCACCGACCACCAGGGCCGCTTCTATGCGGGCACGTTCTGGGGGCCGGGAGATTACAACGGCGCCCTGCTGATGCGCATCGACAACGACCTGACGCCGAAGGTGATCCAGTGCGATATCCACGGGCACAACGGCCTGGCGTTTAGCCCGGATAAGCAGTGGATGTTTACCTCAGACACGCCAAACGGCGTAATTTACCGCACGCCGCTTAACGAGCAGGGCGAACCCGGCAGGCGTGAGGTGTTTCGTCAGTTTAAAGAGGGCGAGGGGATACCGGACGGTGCGGCGATGGATGTGGAAGGCTGCTACTGGAGCGCGCTGTTTGACGGCTGGCGTATCGCGCGTTTTTCTCCACAAGGGGAGCAACTGGAAGAATACCGCATGCCGGTGCGTTGCCCGACGATGGTCTGCTTTGGCGGCGATGATATGAAAACGCTGTTCATTACCACCACGCGGGAAAATATGGATGCGGAGGAGGTGGCGAAGTATCCGCTTTCCGGAGCCGTCTTCACCCTGCCGGTTAATGTGGCAGGGATGAAGAAAAGCCGTTTTATCGAATGCTAGCTTGGATCGACCGGGACGACGTTTTCGCTCGGATAGCAGCCCAGCACTTTCATTGAACGGGTAATTTCACCCAGTTCGCGCAGGGCTTTCTGCATGGATGCAGATTCCAGGTTGGCCTGGATATCGAGGTAAAACATCTCTTCCCATGGATTACCGTGGATTGGGCGTGATTCCAGCCTGGTCATGATCAAATTGTGGTTGCGCAGCACCAGCAGGGCTTCTACCAGCGCGCCCGCCTGCTGGCCGGTCGCCATCAGCAGCGTGGTTTTCGCCGGCACCTGGTCTGACACGTTGATTGCCTTGCGGGCCAGCACCACGAAGCGGGTAATGTTTTGCGTCTGGTTAGCAAGATTGCGTTCCAGAACCTGTAAGCCATACAGCGCGCCGCCCGCTTCGCTGCCGAGCGCAGCAACGGTTGGGGAGTTGGCTTGCGCTACTTTTTCCATTGCCGCCGAGGTGCTTTCGGTGTACTCAATTTTCCAGTTCGGATAGCGGTTCAGGAACTGGCTACACTGCTGGAAAGGCTGCGGATGGCTGTAGACCGTTTCGATCGTGTTCAGGTCCGTTGAACCGGAGACCAGCACGCAGTGATCGATAGGGATCGTCAGCTCGCCGACCAGCGACAGGCTGGTATGCTGCAGCAGATCGTAGACGTCGTTGATGGCACCGGAACTGGTGTTTTCAATCGGCACCACGGCGTAATCCGCCTGGCCGGTCTCAACCTGGTTAAAAATATCGGCGAATTTTGCGCAGCCGCTCTCAATAAACTCTTCAAAATGACGTGCGGCATACTGGCGTGCGGCCAGATGAGAGTAGGAGCCTTTAGGCCCGAGGAAGGCGATGCGCGCCGAGTGCGGGTTGGTTTTATTGAGATGCTGCTGGAGTAGCGCTTGCTGGGTCAGAACGGAATCTTCGATGATGAGCTGGAACAGCCGGGTGATGTAGTGGGCATCGAGGTGATGCGCTTTGCCGAGCTGGATGAGACGCTCCAGCAGATCGCGCTCGCGGTCGATATCACGCACCGGGCGATGGGAGTCCAGCTTGGCTTTGCCCACTTCAACGGCGAGGGCGCGACGTTCGGCCAGCAGCGCCAGTAATTTTTCATCCAGAGCGCTGATTTTTACGCGCAGATCCAGTAACGGGTTTTCCGGTGTCATAGTGTTGCCTGTCTCATTTTATCGTTATCAATAAAAAAGGCCCCCCGGTGTGGGAGGCCTTGTTGTTCGTCTTCGCATTCTTTATCACACGACGAAACGCCTCCCGTTCAGGGGAAGGTAAAAAAGAATGCGAAGAAGAACGGCGTGAGTTTCATAAAGTCATCCTGTGATTGATACCGTTAAAGTACCCGTACTGTTTTCACCCTGTCAATAAAAAACGCGCCCGAAGGCGCGTTGGCGGTACACTCAATTTAAAGGATTACTCTTCTTCAACTTCTTCCGCGAAGCTGGCGTCTTTCACCGATGTTGTGGCGCGACGGGCTTCACCTTTGTGTTGCACTTTATTGAGCTGCCGTTCCAGCTTGTTGATCAAATCGTTAATAGCGGTGTACATATCCTCGTGTTTTGCGCTGGCGACCAGATGGCCGTTTGGAGTATTGATAGTTGCGTCAGCGATGAAACCCTGCGGCTCCTTGGACAGGATGATATGTGGATTAATCAAATGAGTTTGCCATTTATCCAGTTTGGCGAGACGGTCTGCGACGTGCTGGCGAATTGCCGGAGTAATTTCCATTTGTTTACTGGTAATGTTCATTGTCATAAATTTTACCTCTTGTCTTTCCGTCTTGGTGATTCCAGCATACCCGACCTAATGTCAAAATGTGTGATTTAGATCACGTTATTTTGTCGGTTTTTGTCAGGGAATCTTTTTTGTGAGGCAGGGCAGGAAGAGATGAGATTTACCTTGTGGAAGGTACGAATTACGGTCATAGTTGACGGGATGTGTTGAGGCTAAAGCGCTTCAGCGGATGTCTGAATTGAATAAAAAAACGGCAGCCTTCGGGCTGCCGTTTTGCATTGAAGCGATATCACGTGTTGCTGCTGTTCGCGGCGATGATTTTCGCCACTTTTTCAGCCTGAGCGGTCATCTGCATCTGACGGTAAGCATTTTCCATCAGCTTCAGGCCGTCACGCGTAGCCTGAGTATCCGGGTAATCACGCAGCATACCTTCTACGCGGTTAACCACGGCAACCCATGCGCCACGGCGGGTATAGTATTCCGCAACGGAGTACTCATATTTCGCCAGACGATCTTTCAGGAACACCAGACGTTTGGTGGCGTCGGTCACGTACTGACTGTTCGGATAGCCGCGCACCAGCTTGGAGAAGTCATTGAAGGCGTCGCGCGCATGCTGCGGGTCACGGTCGGAGCGATCTACGCCGAAGAAGCCCTGCAGGGCGCTGTCGTCCAGCGCCATGTTGGTCAGGCCGCGCATGTACATGACGTAGTCGATGTTAGGATGAGTCGGGTTCAGACGCATGAAACGATCGATAGTTGCCTGAGCCAGCGGCAGATCGGCATTTTTGTAGTAGGCGTAGATAAGATCTAACTGTACCTGCTGCGAATACGGACCAAATGGATAGCGATTATCCAACGCTTCCAGTTGCGTTATCGCCTGTTTCCAGTTACCGTCCTGCAACTTTTGTTGTGCAGTCGCATAGATTTCATTCGGCGGATTGTCAGGGACCTGTTCATTCGAACCGGAGCAGCCCACCAAAGCCAGGCTCAACGTGGCCGCTGCCACCAGATATTTCATGCGCGTCATGACGTTTTGACTTTCCTCAAATGTTTGTCCGGGAGAAACTCTGTTCCTGCTCCCGATTAAGACCAGCTACAATAGCACACTATATTAAACGGCAAAGCCGTAAAACCCAACGTTAAACAAAGAAGCAGTTTATGGCACAACGAGTAGAACTCACCGCAACAGTCTCCGAAAATCAGCTCGGTCAACGCTTAGATCAGGCTTTGGCCGAATTGTTCCCTGATTATTCGCGTTCACGCATAAAAGAATGGATCCTTGACCAGCGCGTGCTGGTAAACGGCAAGATCTGGGACAAACCAAAAGAGAAAGTGTTTGGTGGGGAAGCTGTTGCCATCAATGCTGAAATCGAAGAGGAAATCCGCTTCGAGCCGCAGGATATCCCATTGGACATCGTCTATGAAGATGATGACATTCTGGTGATCAACAAGCCGCGCGACCTGGTTGTTCATCCGGGCGCAGGGAATCCTGACGGTACGGTACTTAACGCACTCCTTCATTATTATCCGCCGATTGCGGACGTCCCACGTGCCGGTATCGTTCACCGTCTGGATAAAGACACCACCGGTCTGATGGTGGTGGCGAAGACCGTTCCCGCTCAAACCCGTCTGGTGGAGTCGCTGCAGCTGCGTGAGATTACTCGCGAATATGAAGCGGTGGCGATTGGACACATGACCGCTGGCGGCACGGTAGAAGAGCCGATCAGCCGTCACCCGACGAAACGTACCCATATGTCGGTGCATCCGATGGGTAAACCGGCGGTGACGCACTATCGCATTATGGAACACTTCCGTATTCATACCCGTCTGCGCCTGCGCCTGGAAACCGGTCGTACTCACCAGATCCGCGTTCACATGGCGCACATTACCCATCCGCTGGTGGGGGATCAGGTGTACGGCGGTCGTCCGCGTCCGCCAAAAGGCGCGTCGGATGAGTTCATCAGCGTACTGCGTAAATTCGATCGTCAGGCGCTGCACGCGACCATGCTGCGTCTTTATCACCCGATCAGTGGTATCCAGATGGAATGGCATGCCCCTATCCCGCAGGATATGGTGGAACTCATTGATGCCATGCGTGCCGATTTCGAAGAACATAAGGATCAAGTGGACTGGTTATGACCAAACTGATTGTCCCGGAGTGGCCGCTGCCTGCAGGCGTGGCCGCCTTTAGTTCGACCCGTATTGGCGGCGTGAGCCAGGGCGCGTGGGAGTCTTTAAACCTCGGCGCGCACTGCGGCGACAGCCTGGAACACGTTGAAGAGAACCGCACGCGTCTGTTTGCTGCGGGAAATCTGCCGTCGAAGCCGGTTTGGCTGGAGCAGGTTCACGGCAAAGCGGTACTGAAGCTGACGGGAGAACCTTACGCTTCCAAACGCGCCGATGCTTCTTACAGTGATACGCCGGGCACGGTTTGTGCCGTAATGACCGCCGATTGTCTGCCGGTTCTGTTTTGTAACCGTGCCGGTACGGAGGTAGCAGCAGCGCACGCGGGCTGGCGTGGCTTATGCGAGGGCGTGCTGGAAGAGACCGTCGCCTGCTTCAATGATGATCCCGCCAATATCATGGCCTGGCTAGGTCCGGCGATTGGCCCTCGTGCTTTTGAAGTGGGGCCGGAGGTTCTCGAAGCATTCATGGAAAAAGATCCGCAAGCCATTGAGGCCTTCCTGCCTGCCGGGGAAAAATATCTGGCGGATATTTACCAGCTTGCCCGCCAGCGTCTGAATAATATTGGCGTAACGCAGATCTTCGGCGGCGATCGCTGTACGTTCACCGAAAAGGGTGATTTTTTCTCCTATCGCCGCGACAAGACGACGGGTCGTATGGCAAGTTTTATTTGGCTGATATAACCTAAAGAATCAAGACGATCCGGCACGTGCCGTTTTCTTTTCACATAATTCAGGTCATTAACCTTGAATAATTGAGGGATGACCTCATTTAATCTCCAGTAGCAAATTTGACCTGTTATGGGAGGAGTTATGCGTCTGGATCGTCTTACTAATAAATTCCAGCTTGCTCTCGCCGATGCCCAGTCCCTTGCACTGGGGCACGACAACCAATTCATCGAACCTCTTCATTTAATGAGCGCCTTGCTGAATCAGGAAGGGGGATCGGTACGTCCTTTATTAACGTCTGCTGGCATTAATGCTGGCCAGTTACGCACCGCTATCGATCAGGCGCTGAGCCGTTTACCGCAGGTAGAAGGTACCGGCGGCGACGTTCAACCGTCGCAGGATCTGGTGCGCGTGCTGAACCTTTGCGACAAGCTGGCGCAAAAACGTGGGGACAACTTTATTTCGTCAGAGCTGTTTGTTCTGGCAGCGCTTGAATCACGCGGTACCTTGACCGACCTGCTGAAATCTGCCGGTGCGACCACCGCCAATGTGACTCAGGCGATTGAGAAAATGCGCGGAGGTGAAAGCGTGAACGATCAGGGAGCCGAAGACCAACGTCAGGCTTTGAAGAAATTTACGGTCGATCTGACCGAACGTGCCGAGCAGGGCAAACTTGACCCGGTTATCGGCCGTGACGAAGAGATCCGCCGTACGATTCAGGTACTGCAGCGTCGTACCAAAAACAACCCGGTACTGATTGGTGAGCCGGGGGTCGGTAAAACCGCCATCGTTGAAGGGCTTGCGCAGCGTATCGTAAACGGTGAAGTGCCGGAAGGGTTGAAAGGCCGCCGCGTACTGGCGCTGGATATGGGCGCGCTGGTGGCCGGTGCGAAATACCGCGGTGAGTTTGAAGAGCGTTTGAAAGGCGTGCTGAACGACCTGTCGAAACAGGAAGGCAACGTCATTCTGTTTATCGACGAATTGCACACCATGGTCGGAGCCGGTAAAGCTGACGGCGCAATGGATGCCGGGAACATGCTGAAACCTGCGCTGGCGCGTGGTGAACTTCACTGTGTCGGTGCCACTACGCTTGATGAGTATCGTCAGTACATTGAGAAAGATGCCGCTCTGGAACGTCGCTTCCAGAAAGTGTTTGTTGCTGAGCCAAGCGTTGAAGATACCATCGCGATCCTGCGTGGTCTGAAAGAGCGTTATGAACTGCACCACCATGTGCAAATTACTGACCCGGCCATCGTTGCGGCGGCGACGCTTTCGCATCGGTATATCGCCGATCGTCAGTTGCCTGATAAAGCAATCGACCTGATCGATGAAGCGGCGTCGAGCATTCGTATGCAGATTGACTCGAAGCCGGAAGAACTGGACCGACTCGACCGCCGCATCATTCAGCTCAAGCTGGAACAGCAGGCGCTGAAAAAAGAGTCTGATGAAGCCAGTAAGAAACGCCTGGATATGCTAAATGAAGAGCTGGACGATAAAGAGCGCCAGTATTCTGAGCTGGAAGAAGAGTGGAAAGCTGAGAAAGCCTCCCTCTCTGGCACGCAGACCATTAAAGCGGAACTCGAACAGGCCAAAATTGCCATTGAGCAGGCTCGCCGTGTGGGTGACCTGGCACGTATGTCTGAACTGCAGTACGGCAAAATCCCTGAGCTGGAGAAACAGCTTGAGATCGCCACGCAGTCTGAAGGCAAAACCATGCGTCTGTTACGTAATAAAGTGACGGATGCCGAAATTGCCGAAGTGCTCGCTCGCTGGACCGGTATTCCGGTGGCGCGCATGATGGAAAGCGAACGCGATAAGCTGCTGCGTATGGAGCAGGATCTGCATCAGCGGGTGATTGGTCAGGACGAGGCGGTTGAAGCGGTTTCGAACGCTATTCGCCGTAGCCGTGCTGGGCTTTCCGATCCAAATCGCCCGATCGGTTCGTTCCTGTTCCTGGGGCCGACCGGTGTCGGTAAAACCGAACTGTGTAAAGCGCTGGCAAACTTTATGTTCGACAGCGACGATGCGATGGTGCGTATCGACATGTCCGAGTTTATGGAAAAACACTCCGTCTCGCGTCTGGTCGGTGCGCCTCCGGGATATGTTGGTTATGAAGAGGGCGGCTACCTGACCGAAGCGGTGCGCCGGCGTCCTTATTCCGTCATCCTGCTGGATGAGGTGGAAAAAGCGCATCCGGATGTGTTCAACATCCTGCTGCAGGTGCTGGATGATGGTCGTCTGACGGACGGGCAGGGGAGAACGGTCGATTTCCGTAATACGGTCGTCATCATGACCTCGAACCTGGGTTCCGATTTGATTCAGGAACGTTTCGGTGAACTTGACTACAGCCATATGAAGGATCTGGTGCTCGGTGTGGTGAGCCATAACTTCCGTCCGGAGTTCATTAACCGTATTGACGAAGTGGTGGTATTCCATCCTCTGGGTGAGAAACACATTGCGTCGATTGCGCAGATCCAGCTGCAGCGTCTGTACAAACGTCTGGAAGAGCGTGGATATGAAATTCACATCTCCGACGATGCGCTGAAGCTGCTGAGCGAGAATGGTTACGATCCGGTTTATGGTGCGCGTCCACTGAAACGTGCGATTCAGCAGCAGATCGAAAACCCGCTGGCGCAGCAGATCCTCTCCGGAGAACTGATTCCGGGCAAAGTTATCCGTCTGGAAGCCAACGACGATCGTATTGTGGCAGTGCAGTAAGTCACAAAACGCAAAAACGAGCCGCTTGCGGCTCGTTTTTGTTTAAAAACCAGGCGAAAATTGAGGTCTGGGATGCGTTTTGCCTGGAAAGTGAGCAGTTAGTAAATAATTTTCACTTTATCCTTGCAGCTTCGGAATTACTCCCTATAATGCGCCTCCACCGACACGGAACAACGGCACACACGCCGCCGGGTCAGCAGGGAAAAGCGAAATAAATGCTTGACTCTGAAGCGGGAAAGCGTAATATGCACATCCCGCGCCGCAGCGAAAACG
>NZ_JADCLB010000023.1:0-26021 GCF_014982245.1 Enterobacter cloacae complex sp. P6RS | reverse complement strand
GGCGTTGTTGCTAAAGTTCTGGGCTAATTAATTATCCCTGAATAAAAAAGGACGCTTCGGCGTCCTTTTTTGTTTTCTGTACCTTTCCTTGTCACAAAATTTCGCATTTTTTAACCGCTCCCGGCCCGTATCCTGGCGTATGTGCTATTGTAATCATAACCATTCTCACTTACACTTTGCGCATATTTTGAACGGGAGTCTCTATGTACGTTTGTTTATGTAATGGTGTAAGCGACAAGAAAATTCGTCAGGCCGTTCGCCAGTTTCAGCCACAATCTTTCCAGCAGCTTCGCAAATTTGTTCCGGTGGGAAATCAATGCGGTAAATGCGTTCGCGCAGCGCGTGAGATCATGCAGGACGAACTGATGCAGATCCCGGAATTCAAAGAGATCGCGTAAGCCTCTATCTTTTTTTTGACATCCCCGTAGCCCGTTCTACGCTTCAATGAGTGGAAGCGGAGGGACTATATAATGAAAGGTGATGTTAAAATCATAAGTTATCTCAATAAATTATTGGGAAATGAGCTTGTCGCAATCAACCAGTACTTTCTTCACGCGAGAATGTTTAAAAACTGGGGTCTGACACGTCTGAATGACGTTGAGTACCATGAATCTATAGATGAGATGAAACACGCTGATAAATACATCGAGCGTATCTTATTCCTTGAAGGCATCCCAAACCTGCAGGATCTCGGCAAGCTGGGCATCGGTGAGGATGTCGAAGAGATGCTGCGTTCTGACCTCCGGCTGGAGCTGGAAGGTGCGAAAGATCTGCGCGAAGCCATTGCTTATGCTGACAGCGTCCATGACTATGTGAGCCGCGATATGATGATCCAGATCCTTGCCGATGAAGAAGGCCACATTGACTGGCTGGAAACCGAGCTGGATCTCATTAGCAAAATTGGCCTTCAAAACTACCTACAGTCTCAGATCAAAGTGGAAAATTAATCAGATTTTCCCATCCAACGCATAAACCCGCTGCTGCCAGAAATGGTCCAAAAGGCAGTGGGTTTTTTAATGCTCCTTTATCTGAGGTGAGAAATGAAAAAACAAGAATGCAAAGCAGCGCCACAAGCGCGGCGAGTAACGCCAGTTTAGGCAGTATGCACCAGCCATGCCACGCACCAAGTCCTGCCAGATACTTCACATCGCCATATCCCATTCCTTCCCGCCGGCAGATAAGCCGATAGCCCCAGTAAATCGTGGCAAAACCAAGATATCCAGCCACCGCTCCCATTACGGCACTCGGCAGAAAATCAGGATGGATAAAGACCTGGTAGAGCAGGCCCGTCCAGAGCAACGGGCAGAGAAATTTATCGGGCAGCAAACCGTCGCGAATATCAGCGCGTACGAGTAAGGCCGTCAGAGAAAAATAGATCATCAGGAAGGGGAGGGGGGTTAGCATGGAAAAGGCCTCAAAAGGTTTTGAGCGCATACTCGTTACAATCTGCCTGTCCGGCAACGCACAAAAACAGCAATTGCGTAGCGGCTTCAAATAAAAAAATTCAGAAAGGATATACGGCGTAAAAAGTTGCGCAGTCCTACGCATACTGAGCCTTTGACGCTTAATTTCTAAACGGCACTTGCGTCTTTCTCTGATTTACGTATAATGCGCGGGCTTGTCGTAATTGACGGCGGGTTCAATCAGAACCAGAGTAGCTCATTTTGTTACTCAACAATGCTCCCAATTGGGGGGCTACGTAAGAACGGTTACACTCTCCCATCAATCGTAATGGGTTTGAGGAGTAATCATTTTCGTTTATAAAATAATTGGAGCTCTGGTCTCATGCAGAACCAAAGAATCCGTATCCGCCTTAAAGCGTTTGATCATCGTCTGATCGATCAATCAACCGCGGAAATCGTCGAGACTGCTAAGCGCACTGGTGCGCAAGTCCGTGGTCCGATCCCGCTGCCGACCCGCAAAGAGCGCTTCACCGTTCTGATCTCCCCGCACGTCAACAAAGACGCGCGCGATCAGTACGAAATCCGCACTCACAAGCGTCTGGTTGACATCGTTGAGCCAACTGAGAAAACCGTTGATGCTCTGATGCGTCTGGATCTGGCTGCCGGTGTAGACGTGCAGATCAGCCTGGGTTAATCAGGTCATCGAGCGATTGAGAGGTTGAAACAATGATTGGTTTAGTCGGTAAAAAAGTGGGTATGACCCGCATCTTCACTGAAGATGGCGTTTCTATCCCAGTAACCGTAATCGAAGTTGAAGCAAACCGCGTTACTCAGGTTAAAGATCTGGCTAACGATGGCTACCGCGCTATTCAGGTTACCACTGGTGCTAAAAAAGCTAACCGTGTAACCAAACCAGAAGCGGGTCACTTCGCTAAAGCTGGCGTAGAAGCTGGCCGTGGTCTGTGGGAATTCCGTCTTGCTGAAGGCGAAGAGTTCACCGTAGGTCAGGACATTAGCGTTGAGCTGTTTGCTGACGTTAAAAAAGTTGACGTAACCGGTACCTCTAAAGGTAAAGGTTTTGCTGGTACCGTTAAGCGCTGGAACTTCCGTACCCAGGACGCTACTCACGGTAACTCCTTGTCTCACCGCGTTCCGGGTTCTATCGGTCAGAACCAGACTCCGGGCAAAGTGTTCAAAGGCAAGAAAATGGCAGGTCAGCTGGGTAACGAACGTGTAACCGTTCAGAGCCTGGACGTAGTACGTGTTGACGCTGAGCGCAACCTGCTGCTGGTTAAAGGTGCGGTCCCGGGTGCAACCGGTAGCGACCTGATCGTTAAACCAGCTGTGAAGGCGTAAGGGGATAGCAATGGAATTAGTATTGAAAGACGCGCAGAGCGCGCTGACTGTTTCCGAAACTACCTTCGGTCGTGATTTCAACGAAGCGCTGGTTCACCAGGTTGTTGTTGCTTATGCAGCTGGTGCTCGTCAGGGTACTCGTGCTCAGAAGACTCGTGCTGAAGTAACTGGTTCTGGCAAAAAGCCATGGCGCCAGAAAGGTACCGGCCGTGCGCGTTCAGGTTCTATCAAGAGCCCGATCTGGCGTTCAGGTGGCGTGACCTTCGCTGCGCGTCCACAGGACCACAGTCAAAAAGTTAACAAAAAGATGTACCGCGGCGCGCTGAAAAGCATCCTGTCCGAACTGGTACGTCAGGATCGTCTGATCGTTGTCGAGAAGTTCTCTGTTGAAGCGCCTAAAACTAAGCTGCTGGCACAGAAACTGAAAGACATGGCTCTGGAAGATGTGCTGATCATCACCGGTGAGCTGGACGAGAACCTGTTCCTGGCCGCACGTAACCTGCACAAGGTTGACGTACGCGATGCGACTGGTATCGACCCGGTTAGCCTGATCGCCTTCGACAAAGTCGTAATGACTGCTGATGCTGTTAAGCAAGTTGAGGAGATGCTGGCATGATTCGTGAAGAACGTCTGCTGAAGGTGCTTCGCGCACCGCACGTTTCTGAAAAAGCGTCTACTGCGATGGAAAAAACAAACACCATCGTTCTCAAAGTTGCTAAAGACGCGACCAAAGCAGAGATCAAAGCTGCTGTGCAGAAACTGTTTGAAGTCGAAGTCGAAGTCGTTAACACCCTGGTAGTTAAAGGGAAAGTTAAACGTCACGGACAGCGTATCGGTCGTCGTAGCGACTGGAAAAAAGCTTACGTCACCCTGAAAGAAGGCCAGAACCTGGACTTCGTTGGCGGCGCTGAGTAAGTCGGAGGAGTAATACAATGGCAGTTGTTAAATGTAAACCGACATCTCCGGGTCGTCGCCACGTAGTTAAAGTGGTTAACCCTGAGCTGCACAAGGGCAAACCTTTTGCTCCGTTGCTGGAAAAAAACAGCAAATCCGGTGGTCGTAACAACAATGGCCGTATCACCACTCGTCACATCGGTGGTGGCCACAAGCAGGCTTATCGTATTGTTGACTTCAAACGCAACAAAGACGGTATCCCAGCAGTTGTTGAACGTCTTGAGTACGATCCGAACCGTTCCGCGAACATCGCGCTGGTTCTGTACAAAGACGGCGAACGCCGTTACATCCTGGCCCCTAAAGGCCTGAAAGCTGGCGACCAGATTCAGTCTGGCGTTGATGCTGCAATCAAAGCAGGCAACACCCTGCCGATGCGCAATATCCCGGTTGGTTCTACCGTTCATAACGTAGAAATGAAACCAGGTAAAGGCGGTCAGCTGGCACGTTCTGCTGGTACTTACGTTCAGATCGTTGCGCGTGACGGTGCTTATGTCACCCTGCGTCTGCGTTCTGGTGAAATGCGTAAAGTCGAAGCAGACTGCCGCGCTACTCTGGGCGAAGTTGGCAATGCTGAGCATATGCTGCGCGTTCTGGGTAAAGCTGGTGCTGCACGCTGGCGTGGTGTTCGTCCTACCGTTCGCGGTACTGCGATGAACCCAGTCGACCACCCACATGGTGGTGGTGAAGGTCGTAACTTTGGTAAGCACCCGGTAACTCCGTGGGGCGTTCAGACCAAAGGTAAGAAGACCCGCAGCAACAAGCGTACTGATAAATTTATCGTACGTCGCCGTAGCAAATAATTTTAGAGGATAAGCCATGCCACGTTCTCTCAAGAAAGGTCCTTTTATTGACCTGCACTTGCTGAAGAAGGTAGAGAAAGCGGTGGAAAGCGGAGACAAGAAGCCCCTGCGCACTTGGTCCCGTCGTTCAACGATCTTTCCTAACATGATCGGTTTGACCATCGCTGTCCATAATGGTCGTCAGCACGTTCCAGTCTTTGTTACCGACGAAATGGTTGGTCACAAACTGGGTGAATTCGCACCGACTCGTACTTATCGCGGCCACGCTGCTGATAAAAAAGCGAAGAAGAAATAAGGTAGGAGGAAGAGATGGAAACTTTAGCTCAACATCGCCATGCTCGTTCTTCTGCACAGAAGGTTCGCCTTGTTGCTGACCTGATTCGCGGTAAGAAAGTGTCGCAGGCCCTGGACATCCTGACCTATACCAACAAGAAAGCTGCGGTATTGGTCAAGAAAGTACTGGAATCTGCCATTGCTAACGCTGAACACAACGATGGCGCTGACATCGACGATCTGAAAGTCGCGAAAATTTTCGTAGATGAAGGCCCAAGCATGAAGCGCATTATGCCGCGTGCGAAAGGTCGTGCAGATCGCATCCTGAAGCGCACCAGCCACATTACTGTGGTTGTGTCCGATCGCTGAGACTCTGGAGACTAGCAATGGGTCAGAAAGTACATCCTAATGGTATTCGCCTGGGTATTGTAAAACCATGGAACTCTACCTGGTTTGCGAACACCAAAGAATTCGCTGACAACCTGGACAGCGATTTTAAAGTACGTCAGTACCTGACTAAGGAACTGGCTAAAGCGTCTGTATCTCGTATCGTTATCGAGCGTCCAGCGAAGAGCATCCGTGTGACTATTCACACTGCTCGTCCTGGCATCGTTATCGGTAAGAAAGGCGAAGACGTAGAAAAACTGCGCAAGGTCGTAGCGGATATCGCTGGCGTTCCTGCACAGATCAATATCGCTGAAGTTCGTAAGCCTGAACTGGACGCTAAATTGGTTGCTGACAGCATCACTTCTCAGCTGGAACGTCGTGTTATGTTCCGTCGTGCTATGAAGCGTGCTGTACAGAACGCAATGCGTCTGGGCGCTAAAGGTATCAAAGTTGAAGTTAGCGGCCGTCTGGGCGGCGCGGAAATCGCACGTACCGAATGGTACCGTGAAGGTCGCGTACCGCTGCACACTCTGCGTGCTGACATCGACTACAACACCTCTGAAGCGCACACCACTTACGGTGTAATCGGCGTTAAGGTATGGATCTTCAAAGGTGAGATCCTGGGTGGTATGGCTGCTGTTGAACAACCGGAAAAACCGGCTGCTCAACCTAAAAAGCAGCAGCGTAAAGGCCGTAAATAAGGAGCGTCGCTGATGTTACAACCAAAGCGTACAAAATTCCGTAAAGTGCACAAAGGCCGCAACCGTGGTCTGGCGCAGGGTACGGATGTTAGCTTCGGCACTTTCGGTCTGAAAGCTGTTGGCCGTGGTCGTCTGACTGCACGTCAGATCGAAGCAGCACGTCGTGCAATGACCCGTGCAGTTAAGCGTCAAGGTAAGATCTGGATCCGTGTATTCCCGGACAAACCGATCACCGAGAAGCCACTGGAAGTTCGTATGGGTAAAGGTAAAGGTAACGTGGAGTACTGGGTTGCCTTGATCCAACCGGGCAAAGTCCTTTATGAAATGGACGGTGTTCCGGAAGAGCTGGCCCGTGAAGCCTTCGGCCTGGCAGCAGCGAAACTGCCTATCAAAACCACCTTTGTAACTAAGACGGTGATGTAATGAAAGCAAAAGAGCTGCGTGAAAAAAGCGTTGAAGAGCTGAACGCTGAGCTGCTGAACCTGCTGCGTGAGCAGTTCAACCTGCGCATGCAGGCTGCAAGTGGCCAGCTGCAACAGACTCACCTGCTGAAGCAAGTGCGTCGCAATGTTGCACGCGTTAAGACTTTACTGACTCAGAAGGCGGGTGCGTAATGACCGATAAAATCCGTACTCTGCAAGGTCGTGTTGTTAGCGACAAAATGGAGAAATCCATTGTTGTAGCTATCGAACGTATTGTGAAACACCCGATCTACGGTAAATTCATCAAGCGTACGACCAAACTGCACGTACATGACGAGAACAACGAATGTGGTATCGGCGACAAGGTTGAAATCCGTGAATGCCGTCCACTGTCCAAGACTAAGTCCTGGACGCTGGTTCGCGTTGTAGAGAAAGCGGTTCTGTAATACAGTACGCCTTCTCAATACGAATAAACGGCTCAGCGATGAGCCGTTTATTTTTTCTACCCATATTGCAGAAGCGGTGTTATAATGCCGCGCCCTCGATATGGGGCTTTTTAACGGCTCTGATTTTAGAGTCTCAGGTAGTAGTTGACATTAGCGGAGCACTAAAATGATCCAAGAACAGACTATGCTGAACGTCGCCGACAACTCCGGTGCACGTCGCGTAATGTGTATCAAGGTTCTGGGTGGCTCGCACCGTCGCTACGCAGGCGTAGGCGACATCATCAAGATCACCATCAAGGAAGCAATTCCACGTGGTAAGGTCAAAAAAGGTGATGTGCTGAAGGCGGTAGTGGTGCGCACCAAGAAGGGTGTTCGTCGCCCTGACGGTTCTGTCATTCGCTTCGATGGTAATGCATGCGTTATTTTAAACAATAACAGCGAGCAGCCTATCGGCACGCGTATCTTTGGGCCGGTAACTCGTGAACTTCGTACTGAGAAGTTCATGAAAATTATCTCTCTGGCACCAGAAGTACTCTAAGGAGCGAATCATGGCAGCGAAAATCCGTCGTGATGACGAAGTTATCGTGTTAACCGGTAAAGATAAAGGTAAACGCGGTAAAGTAAAAAATGTTCTGTCTTCCGGCAAACTTGTCGTTGAAGGTATCAACCTGGTTAAGAAACATCAGAAGCCGGTTCCGGCCCTGAACCAACCAGGCGGCATCGTTGAAAAAGAAGCTGCTATTCAGGTTTCTAACGTTGCAATCTTCAATGCGGCTACCGGTAAGGCTGACCGTGTAGGCTTTAGATTCGAAGACGGCAAAAAAGTCCGTTTCTTCAAGTCTAACAGCGAAACTATCAAGTAATTTGGAGTAGTACGATGGCGAAACTGCATGATTACTACAAAGACGAAGTAGTTAAGAAACTCATGACCGAGTTTAACTACAATTCTGTCATGCAAGTCCCTCGGGTCGAGAAGATCACCCTGAACATGGGTGTTGGTGAAGCGATCGCTGACAAGAAACTGCTGGATAACGCAGCAGCTGATCTGACAGCAATCTCCGGTCAAAAACCGCTGATCACCAAAGCACGCAAATCTGTTGCAGGCTTCAAAATCCGTCAGGGCTATCCGATCGGCTGTAAAGTAACTCTGCGTGGCGAACGCATGTGGGAGTTCTTTGAGCGCCTGATCACTATTGCTGTTCCACGTATCCGTGACTTCCGTGGCCTGTCCGCGAAGTCTTTCGACGGTCGTGGTAACTACAGCATGGGTGTCCGTGAGCAGATCATCTTCCCAGAAATCGACTACGATAAAGTCGACCGCGTGCGTGGTTTGGATATTACCATTACCACTACTGCGAAATCTGACGAAGAAGGCCGTGCTCTGCTGGCTGCCTTTGACTTCCCGTTCCGCAAGTAAGGTAGGGTTACTGAATGGCTAAGCAATCAATGAAAGCACGCGAAGTAAAGCGCGTAGCTTTAGCTGATAAATTCTTCGCTAAACGCGCTGAACTGAAAGCGATCATTTCTGATGTGAACGCTTCCGACGAAGATCGTTGGAATGCGGTTCTCAAGCTGCAGTCTCTGCCGCGTGATTCCAGCCCGTCTCGTCAGCGTAACCGCTGTCGTCAAACAGGTCGTCCACATGGTTATGTGGGCAAGTTTGGGTTGAGCCGTATCAAACTGCGTGAAGCCGCCATGCGCGGTGAAGTGCCAGGCTTGAAAAAGGCTAGCTGGTAATTACCAATTGAATCACGGGAGTAAAGACAGATGAGCATGCAAGATCCGATCGCGGATATGCTGACCCGTATCCGTAACGGTCAGGCCGCGAACAAAGTTGCGGTCACCATGCCTTCCGCCAAGCTGAAAGTGGCAATTGCCAACGTGCTGAAGGAAGAAGGTTTTATCGAAGATTTTAAAGTTGAAGGCGACACCAAGCCGGAACTGGAACTTACTCTCAAGTATTTCCAGGGTAAAGCTGTTGTAGAAAGCATTCAGCGTGTCAGCCGCCCAGGTCTGCGCATCTATAAGAAAAAAGATGAGCTGCCAAAAGTTATGGCTGGCCTTGGTATCGCAGTTGTTTCTACCTCTAAAGGTGTTATGACTGATCGTGCAGCGCGCCAGGCTGGTCTTGGTGGCGAAATTATCTGCTACGTAGCCTAATCGGAGGAAAGAATGTCTCGTGTTGCTAAAGCACCGGTCGTTATTCCTGCCGGCGTTGATGTAAAAATCGACGGTCAGGTTATTACGATCAAAGGTAAAAACGGCGAGCTGACTCGTACCCTCAACAAAGCTGTTGAAGTTAAACATGCAGATAACGCTCTGACCTTCGGTCCACGTGATGGTTTCGTGGATGGATGGGCTCAGGCTGGTACCGCGCGTGCCCTGCTGAACTCAATGGTTGTTGGTGTTACCGAAGGCTTCACTAAAAAGCTTCAGCTGGTTGGTGTAGGTTATCGTGCAGCTATCAAAGGGAATGCAGTAGGCCTGTCTCTGGGCTTCTCACACCCTGTTGAGCATCCGCTGCCGGCCGGTATCACTGCAGAATGTCCGACTCAAACTGAAATCGTGCTGAAAGGCGCTGATAAACAGCTGATCGGTCAGGTTGCAGCAGATCTGCGCGCCTACCGTCGTCCTGAGCCTTACAAAGGCAAGGGTGTTCGTTACGCCGACGAAGTCGTGCGTACCAAAGAGGCTAAGAAGAAGTAAGGTAACACTATGGATAAGAAATCTGCTCGTATCCGTCGTGCGACCCGCGCACGCCGCAAGCTCAAAGAGCTGGGTGCAACTCGCCTGGTGGTACATCGTACCCCGCGTCATATTTACGCACAGGTAATTGCACCGAACGGTTCTGAAGTTCTGGTAGCTGCTTCTACTGTAGAAAAAGCTATCTCAGAACAATTGAAGTACACCGGTAACAAAGACGCCGCTGCAGCTGTAGGTAAAGCTGTTGCAGAACGCGCTCTGGAAAAAGGCATCAGCAATGTTTCCTTTGACCGTTCCGGGTTCCAATATCATGGTCGTGTCCAGGCACTGGCAGATGCTGCCCGTGAAGCTGGCCTTCAGTTCTAAGGTAGAGGTGTAAGATGGCTCACATCGAAAAACAGGCTGGCGAACTGCAGGAAAAGCTGATCGCGGTAAACCGCGTATCTAAAACCGTTAAAGGTGGTCGTATTTTCTCCTTCACAGCTCTGACTGTAGTAGGCGATGGTAACGGTCGCGTTGGTTTTGGTTACGGTAAAGCGCGTGAAGTTCCAGCAGCGATCCAGAAAGCGATGGAAAAAGCCCGTCGCAATATGATTAACGTCGCGCTGAACAACGGCACCCTGCAGCACCCAGTTAAAGGTGTTCACACGGGTTCTCGTGTATTCATGCAGCCAGCTTCAGAAGGTACCGGTATCATCGCCGGTGGTGCAATGCGCGCCGTTCTGGAAGTTGCTGGAGTTCATAACGTTCTGGCTAAAGCATATGGTTCCACCAACCCGATCAACGTGGTTCGTGCAACTATTGATGGCCTGGAAAATATGAATTCTCCAGAAATGGTCGCTGCCAAGCGTGGTAAATCCGTTGAAGAAATTCTGGGGTAATTGACCATGGCAAAGACTATTAAAATCACTCAAACCCGCAGTGCAATCGGTCGTCTGCCGAAACACAAGGCAACGCTGCTTGGCCTGGGTCTGCGTCGTATTGGTCATACCGTTGAGCGCGAGGATACTCCTGCTGTTCGTGGTATGGTCAACGCGGTTTACTTCATGGTTAAAGTTGAGGAGTAAGAGATGCGTTTAAATACTCTGTCTCCGGCCGAAGGCTCTAAAAAGGCGGGTAAACGCCTGGGTCGTGGTATCGGTTCTGGCCTCGGCAAAACCGGTGGTCGTGGTCACAAAGGTCAGAACTCTCGTTCTGGCGGTGGCGTACGTCGCGGTTTCGAGGGTGGCCAGATGCCACTGTACCGTCGTCTGCCGAAGTTCGGCTTCACCTCTCGCAAAGCAGCGATCACAGCGGAAATCCGTCTGTCTGACCTGGCGAAAGTTGAAGGCGGCGTTGTAGACCTGAACACGCTGAAAGCGGCTAACATTATCGGTATTCAGATCGAGTTCGCGAAAGTGATCCTGTCTGGTGAAGTTTCTACTCCGGTAACTGTTCGTGGCCTGCGTGTTACTAAAGGTGCTCGTGCTGCTATCGAAGCTGCTGGCGGTAAAATTGAGGAATAAGTAGCAGATGGCTAAGCAACCGGGATTAGATTTTCAAAGTGCCAAAGGTGGATTTGGCGAGCTGAAACGCAGACTGCTGTTTGTTATCGGCGCGCTGATTGTGTTCCGTATTGGCTCTTTTATTCCGATCCCTGGTATCGATGCCGCTGTACTTGCCAAACTGCTTGAGCAACAGCGAGGCACCATCATTGAAATGTTCAACATGTTCTCTGGTGGTGCTCTCAGCCGTGCTTCTATCTTTGCTCTGGGTATTATGCCGTACATTTCGGCATCGATTATTATCCAACTGCTGACGGTCGTTCATCCGGCCCTGGCAGAGCTGAAGAAAGAAGGGGAGTCTGGACGTCGTAAGATTAGTCAGTACACCCGTTACGGTACTCTGGTGCTGGCAATATTCCAGTCGATCGGTATTGCTACCGGTCTGCCGAATATGCCTGGTATGCAGGGCCTGGTATTAAACCCAGGCTTTGCATTCTATTTCACCGCTGTTGTTAGTCTGGTCACAGGGACGATGTTCCTGATGTGGCTCGGCGAACAGATTACTGAGCGTGGTATCGGTAACGGTATCTCAATCATTATCTTCGCCGGTATCGTTGCGGGACTCCCGCCGGCCATCGCCCATACTATCGAGCAAGCGCGTCAAGGCGACCTGCACTTCCTCCTGTTGCTGTTGGTTGCAGTATTAGTATTTGCAGTGACGTTCTTTGTTGTCTTCGTTGAACGTGGTCAACGCCGCATTGTGGTGAACTACGCTAAGCGTCAGCAGGGTCGTCGTGTCTATGCTGCACAGAGCACACATTTACCGCTGAAAGTGAATATGGCGGGGGTTATCCCGGCTATCTTCGCTTCCAGTATTATTCTGTTCCCGGCAACCATCGCGTCATGGTTCGGGGGCGGTACTGGTTGGAACTGGCTGACAACAATTTCGCTGTATTTGCAGCCTGGGCAACCACTTTATGTGTTACTCTATGCGTCTGCGATCATCTTCTTCTGTTTCTTCTACACGGCGTTGGTCTTCAACCCGCGTGAAACAGCAGATAACCTGAAGAAGTCCGGTGCATTTGTACCAGGAATTCGTCCGGGAGAGCAAACGGCGAAGTATATCGATAAAGTAATGACCCGCCTGACTTTGGTTGGTGCGCTTTATATTACTTTTATCTGCCTGATCCCGGAGTTCATGCGTGATGCAATGAAAGTACCGTTCTACTTCGGTGGGACCTCACTGCTTATCGTTGTTGTCGTGATTATGGACTTTATGGCTCAAGTGCAAACTCTGATGATGTCCAGTCAGTATGAGTCTGCATTGAAGAAGGCGAACCTGAAAGGCTACGGCCGCTAATTGGTCGCCTGAGAAGTTACGGAGAGTAAAAATGAAAGTTCGTGCTTCCGTCAAGAAATTATGCCGTAACTGCAAAATCGTTAAGCGTGATGGTGTCATCCGTGTGATTTGCAGTGCCGAGCCGAAGCATAAACAGCGCCAAGGCTGATTATTTCGCATATTTTTCTTGCAAAGTTGGGTTGAGCTGGCTAGATTAGCCAGCCAATCTTTTGTATGTCTGTACGTTTCCATTTGAGTATCCTGAAAACGGGCTTTTCAGCATGGTGCGTACATATTAAATAGTAGGAGTGCATAGTGGCCCGTATAGCAGGCATTAACATTCCTGATCAGAAACATGCTGTGATCGCATTAACTTCGATCTACGGCATCGGCAAGACCCGTTCTAAAGCCATCCTGGCTGCAGCGGGTATCGCTGAAGATGTTAAGATCAGTGAGCTGTCTGAAGGACAAATCGACACGCTGCGTGACGAAGTTGCCAAATTTGTCGTTGAAGGTGATCTGCGCCGTGAAATCAGCATGAGCATCAAGCGCCTGATGGATCTTGGTTGCTATCGCGGTTTGCGTCATCGTCGTGGTCTGCCAGTGCGCGGTCAGCGTACTAAGACCAACGCACGTACCCGTAAGGGTCCGCGCAAACCGATCAAGAAATAATCGGGGTGATTGAATAATGGCAAAGGCACCAGTTCGTGCACGTAAACGTGTAAGAAAACAAGTCTCTGACGGCGTGGCTCATATCCATGCTTCTTTCAACAACACCATCGTTACTATTACTGATCGTCAGGGTAACGCATTGGGTTGGGCAACAGCCGGTGGTTCCGGTTTCCGTGGTTCTCGCAAATCCACTCCGTTCGCAGCTCAGGTTGCAGCAGAGCGTTGCGCTGAAGCCGTAAAAGAATACGGCATCAAGAATCTGGAAGTTATGGTTAAAGGTCCGGGTCCGGGTCGTGAATCTACTGTTCGCGCTCTGAACGCCGCTGGTTTCCGCATCACGAATATTACTGATGTGACTCCGATCCCTCATAACGGTTGTCGTCCGCCGAAAAAACGTCGCGTATAACGCTCGTTTTTTAGGTTAGTTGGAGATAGAAAATGGCAAGATATTTGGGTCCTAAGCTCAAGCTGAGCCGTCGTGAGGGCACCGACTTATTCCTTAAGTCTGGCGTTCGCGCGATCGATACCAAGTGTAAAATTGAACAAGCTCCTGGCCAGCACGGTGCGCGTAAACCGCGTCTGTCTGACTATGGTGTGCAGTTGCGTGAAAAGCAAAAAGTTCGCCGTATGTACGGTGTGCTGGAGCGTCAGTTCCGTAACTACTATAAAGAAGCAGCACGTCTGAAAGGCAACACAGGTGAAAACCTGCTGGCTCTGCTGGAAGGTCGTCTGGACAACGTTGTATACCGTATGGGCTTCGGCGCTACTCGTGCTGAATCACGTCAGCTGGTTAGCCACAAAGCAATCATGGTAAACGGTCGTGTTGTTAACATCGCTTCTTATCAGGTTAAAGCGAATGACGTTGTTAGCATTCGTGAGAAAGCGAAAAAGCAATCTCGCGTGAAGGCCGCTCTGGAGCTGGCTGAGCAGCGTGAAAAGCCAACCTGGCTGGAAGTTGATGCTGGCAAGATGGAAGGTACGTTCAAGCGTCAGCCTGAGCGTTCTGATCTGTCTGCGGACATTAACGAACACCTGATCGTCGAGCTTTACTCCAAGTAAAGCTTAGTACCAAAGAGAGGACACAATGCAGGGTTCTGTGACAGAGTTTCTAAAACCGCGCCTGGTAGATATCGAGCAAGTGAGTTCGACGCACGCCAAGGTGACCCTTGAGCCTTTAGAGCGTGGCTTTGGCCATACTCTGGGTAACGCACTGCGCCGTATTCTGCTCTCATCGATGCCGGGTTGCGCGGTGACCGAGGTTGAGATTGATGGTGTACTTCATGAGTACAGCACCAAAGAAGGCGTTCAGGAAGATATCCTTGAAATCCTGCTCAACCTGAAAGGGCTGGCGGTGAGAGTTCAGGGTAAAGATGAAGTTATTCTTACTCTGAATAAATCTGGCATTGGCCCTGTGACTGCAGCCGACATCACCCACGACGGTGATGTTGAAATCGTCAAGCCGCAGCACGTGATCTGCCACCTGACCGATGAGAACGCAGCTATTAGCATGCGTATCAAAGTTCAGCGCGGTCGTGGTTATGTGCCGGCTTCTGCCCGAATTCATTCGGAAGAAGATGAGCGCCCAATCGGCCGTCTGCTGGTCGACGCATGCTACAGCCCTGTAGAGCGTATTGCCTACAATGTTGAAGCAGCGCGTGTAGAACAGCGTACCGACCTGGACAAGCTGGTCATCGAAATGGAAACCAACGGCACAATCGATCCTGAAGAGGCGATTCGTCGTGCGGCAACCATCCTGGCAGAACAACTGGAAGCTTTCGTTGACTTACGTGATGTACGTCAGCCAGAAGTGAAAGAAGAGAAACCAGAATTCGATCCGATCCTGCTGCGCCCTGTTGACGATCTCGAATTGACTGTCCGCTCTGCTAACTGCCTCAAGGCAGAAGCTATCCACTATATCGGTGATCTGGTACAGCGTACCGAGGTTGAGTTGCTGAAAACGCCGAACTTGGGTAAAAAATCTCTTACCGAGATTAAAGACGTGCTGGCTTCACGTGGTCTGTCTCTGGGCATGCGCCTGGAAAACTGGCCACCGGCAAGCATTGCTGACGAGTAACCGGATCACAGGTTAAGGTTTTACTGAGAAGGATAAGGTCATGCGCCATCGTAAGAGTGGTCGTCAACTGAACCGCAACAGCAGCCATCGCCAGGCTATGTTCCGCAACATGGCAGGTTCACTGGTTCGTCATGAAATCATCAAGACGACCCTGCCTAAAGCGAAAGAGCTGCGTCGCGTAGTTGAGCCGCTGATTACTCTTGCCAAGACTGACAGCGTTGCTAATCGTCGTCTGGCATTCGCCCGTACTCGTGATAACGAGATCGTGGCAAAACTGTTTAACGAACTGGGCCCGCGTTTCGCGAGCCGTGCCGGTGGTTACACTCGCATTTTGAAGTGTGGTTTCCGTGCAGGCGACAACGCGCCGATGGCTTACATCGAGCTGGTTGATCGTTCAGAGAAAGCAGAAGCTGCTGCAGAGTAATCTGCAGTAACGTAAAAAAACCCGCCTCGGCGGGTTTTTTTATATCCGCATTATCCCCACTTCTCTACAATATCTGTATCAATTTTGTTCATCCCCTGGAGCTGATGATGTGGTTGCTTGATCAGTGGGCAGAACGCCATATTCGCGATGCCCAAAATAAAGGCGATTTCGACAATCTTCCCGGGAGCGGCGAACCTCTTGAACTGGAAGATGATTCGCATATTGCGCCTGAACTCCGGGCTGGATACCGTTTGCTAAAAAATGCTGGCTGCCTCCCGCCCGAGCTTGAGCAGCGCAGAGAGGCTGTTGAACTTGTCGATCTGCTAAAAGGGATCCGTCAGGACGATCCTCGACATAAAGAACTTAGCCGCAGGCTTGCCCTGATCGAGCTCAAGCTGCGCCAGGCAGGAATGAGCACGGAATTCCTGCATGGGGAATACGGTGAAATATTGATGAAGAAGATAAACGAGGAGTAGCGATGTACCGTATCGGTGAACTTGCAAAGCTCGCGAACGTAACGCCGGACACTATCCGATATTATGAAAAGCAGCAGATGATCGATCATGAGGTACGCACGGAAGGCGGCTTTCGGCTTTATACCGATAACGATCTGCAACGTCTGAGATTCATACGCTACGCCCGACAGCTTGGCTTCACGCTTGATTCGATCCGCGAGTTATTATCGATCCGCATCGATCCTGAGCATCACACTTGTCAGGAATCCAAAAGCATCGTACAAGCCCGGCTTGATGAAGTTGAAGCCCGTATTCTGGAACTGCAAACCATGCAGCGCTCTTTGCAAAGGTTGAATGATGCCTGCTGCGGAACGGCTCATAGCAGTATTTATTGTTCAATTCTGGAAGCCCTTGAACAGGGAGCCAGTGGAGAAACTCGGGGATGTTGATTTTTAATCTACTCGGGTCTAGACTTCCGTCGTCATAAACCATGCTCAGGAGAAATTATGAGCCGCTATCAGCACACGAAGGGACAAATTAAAGATAATGCCATCGAGGCTTTACTTCACGACCCGCTTTTTCGACAGCGCGTTGAAAAGAATAAAAAAGGGAAGGGGAGTTATCTGCGTAAAGACAAACATGCAAAACGGGGTAACTGGGAGGCCAGTGGCAAGCAAGCGAATCGCTTATTTACCACTGGCCTTCCTGTTTTTAACTGCTGATTAAACGCGGTTATTCTGCTCTTTTAACAGATCGCGAATTTCACTCAGTAACACTTCTTCTTTCGTTGGTGCAGGCGCTGCTGCTGGCTCTTCTTTTTTACGGTTGAGCCGGTTAATCAGCTTGATAGCCATAAAGATAGCAAACGCCACAATCACGAAATCAAATACGTTCTGGATAAACACGCCGTAGTGCATTACAACTGCTGGGATATCACCCTGGGCTTCACGCAGCGTGAACGCGAACTGTTTGAAATCAATGCCCCCGATTAGCAGCCCTAAAGGTGGCATGATGATGTCCGCAACTAATGATGAAACAATCTTGCCGAATGCCGCACCAATAATGACACCCACTGCCAAATCAACCACGTTCCCGCGCATCGCAAATTCGCGAAATTCTTTAATAAAACTCATTATGTTCTCCTTGTGCCAGCTGACGACTATAAGTTTAACAAATGATTAGCCAATTGCCATGCGGGATAATTAAACGTTATGAAAATAAAAGGCACAAAAATAAAGAGGGTAAAGTGCGGGGCTCTATTGAGAGCCCCGACGTATTAAAGGAAGAATGGACTAGGCTGGAATAAACGTTCGACGTCGGTAATAAATTTTTTATCGGTAAGGAACATAATTACGTGGTCGCCTTGCTCAATACGCAAATTATCATTGGCGATCATGACATCATTCCCGCGCACTACGGCGCCGATAATAGTGCCCGGCGGCAGCTTAATTTCGTCGATGGCGCGGCCAACAACGCGTGACGTGGTTTCATCTCCATGAGCTACCGCTTCAATGGCTTCTGCCACCCCGCGACGCAGAGATGAAACGCCGACAATGTCCGCTTTACGTACATGGCTCAGCAGAGCGGAAATGGTCGCCTGCTGCGGTGAAATGGCAATATCAATAACGCTGCCCTGAACCAGGTCGACATACGCCTTGCGCTGGATAAGCACCATGACCTTCTTTGCTCCCATACGTTTGGCGAGCATGGCGGACATAATATTCGCCTCGTCATCGTTGGTGACGGCAATAAAGAGATCAACTTGATCAATATGCTCTTCAGCCAATAATTCCTGATCCGAAGCGTCGCCGTAAAATACGATCGTATTTTGCAGTTTTTCCGCCAGCTCAGAAGCACGCTGTTGATCGCGCTCGATCAATTTCACGCTGTAGTCTTTTTCCAGCCTTCGCGCCAGGCCCGCGCCGATATTGCCACCGCCGACCAGCATAATGCGTTTATAAGGCTTTTCGAGACGCTGCAACTCACTCATCACCGCACGAATATGCTGAGAGGCCGCAATGAAGAAGACCTCATCCCCCGCTTCGACAATCGTGGAGCCTTGAGGGCGAATAGGTCTGTCGTGGCGGAAAATGGCGGCGACGCGCGTATCGATATGCGGCATGTGCTCACGCATTGTGGAAAGCGCATTGCCGATCAACGGGCCGCCGTAATAGGCCTTAACGACGGCAAGACTGACCTTACCTTCGGCAAAGTTCACCACCTGCAGTGCGCCTGGATATTCGATCAGACGATAGATATTGTCGATAACCAGCTGTTCTGGTGCGATGAGATGGTCAATAGGAACCGCTTCTGAATTAAAGAGCTTCTCAGCATCGCGGACATAGTCCGGAGAACGGATGCGCGCGATTCGGTTAGGGGTGTTGAAAAGCGAGTAGGCCACCTGACAGGCCACCATATTGGTTTCGTCAGAACTGGTCACCGCAACGAGCATGTCTGCATCGTCGGCGCCCGCCTCGCGTAGCACGCGCGGGTGTGAACCATGGCCCTGCACAACGCGAAGGTCAAATTTGTCCTGTAAAACGCGCAGACGATCCCCGTTGGTATCAACGATTGTGATGTCGTTGTTTTCGCCAACCAGGTTTTCCGCCAGCGTTCCGCCCACTTGTCCTGCGCCCAGAATGATAATTTTCATATCTCGTGACCTGTTCTCAACATCACTCTTTGATTAGCTTAGCGTAAAAGAAGCCATCGCCTTCTTCCGCGCCCGGCAGGTTTTGCTGGCCCGGGCATTCAGGCGTTCCCGTATCGCGCAGCGTTGCATCCGGGGTACGTTTCAGGAAGGCCGCGATTTGCTGGCTGTTTTCTTCCGGCAGTACGGAGCAGGTTGCATAAACCAGCGTACCGCCGGGTTTAAGATGTGGCCAGATTGCATCAAGTATGTCCGATTGCAGTTGGGCAAGTTCCTTGATATCGCGATCGCGGCGCAGCCACTTGATATCCGGATGGCGACGAATCACGCCTGTTGCAGAGCAGGGAGCATCCAGCAAAATGCGGTCAAACTGGGTTTCACCACACCATTCTGCGGGCTTGCGTCCGTCGCCCTGCTTAACCTGAGCCTTCATGCCCAGACGCTTGAGGTTGTCGTAGACGCGTGACAGGCGCTGGTCATCGACATCCACGGCCATTACGCTGGCCTGCGGAGCCACTTCAAGAATGTGCGTTGTTTTTCCGCCAGGCGCGGCGCAAAGATCGAGGATCTGTTCCCCGTTTGCTGGTTCAAGCCAGGTCATGCAACCCTGAGCCGAGGCATCCTGTACGGTCACCCAGCCTTCATCAAAACCAGGTAAAGCATGTACCGGTGCAGGGGAGGCTAAACGCACGGCATCCGGATAGGCTGCATGCGTGAATCCACTCATTCCGGTTTCTTCCAGTAATGCCAGCCATGCGTCACGGGTGTGGTGATTACGGTTGACGCGTAACCACATCGGTGGGCGTTGATTATTCGCTTCGGCAATGTTTTGCCATTGCTGCGGATACGCTTTTTTAAGACGATTCAGCAGCCAGTCCGGGTGCAGAAAACGTGTTTCGCTTTGTGCAAATTCAGCCAGTAGCTCATCCTGCTGACGCTGGAACTGACGCAGTACGCCGTTGATCAGCCCTTTCAACTGAGGGCGTTTAATCGCAACGGCACCTTCCACCGTTTCAGCCAGCGCGGCGTGAGGTGGAATGCGGGTATGAAGAAGCTGATAAAACCCCACCATAATCAAATAATGTACGGTACGCTGTTTGCCAGTCATTGGGCGCGACATCAGCTTATTAATGAGCCACTCAAGCTGAGAAAGGGTGCGCAGGACGCCAAAGCAGAGTTCCTGGAGCAGAGCTTTGTCTTTATCAGATACCTTTTGTTGCAGGGGAGGCAGGATGTTACTCAATGACTGACCCTGCTCGATAACCTGCTCAACGGCTTTGGCCGCCATACTGCGTAGATTTTGTTTTTTCATAACTATAAAAATAAAAATGCCCGGAAACACCGGGCTTTAAGCATATATTGGATTAGGCAAGACGATTACCCGGTATAAACCATTCGCGACGGGAATTTAATAGATCCTGAGCGCTCATGGCTTTCTTACCGGCCGGTTGCAGCGATTCAAGATTCAGGATCCCTTCTGCTGTCGCAACCTGGATACCGTTCTTGCTGGCGTCGATAATCGTGCCGGGTTCAGCAGCCGTATTGCCATTAATGACTGACGCTTTCCAGACTTTCACTGGCTGCTCATCAATCTCCATCCAGCTCATCGGCCACGGATTAAAAGCGCGGATGCAGCGTTCAAGTTGAGCGGCAGACAAGGACCAGTCGAGCCGGGCTTCTTCTTTACTCAGTTTTTCAGCATACGTCACCAGCGCCTCATCCTGAACTTCCGGTTTCGCCGTATTGTCAGCAAGCTGCTGCAGCGTCTCGATAAGCCCTTGCGGACCGAGGCCTGCAAGTTTGTCATACAGCGTAGCGCTGGTATCGTCTGCAGTAATAGGGCACGCCAGTTTATGCAGCATGTCGCCAGTGTCTAAACCTACGTCCATCTTCATGATTGTGACGCCGGTTTCAGCATCCCCCGCCCACAGGGAGCGCTGGATAGGTGCCGCACCACGCCAGCGCGGGAGCAAGGAGCCGTGCACGTTGATACAACCCAGACGAGGCATATCAAGCACCGCTTTTGGCAGAATTAAACCGTAAGCCACCACGACCATTACGTCGGCGTTCAGGTCAGCAACCAGCTGCTGATTTTCCTGAGGGCGTAAGGATGCGGGCTGGAAAACAGGAAGCCCATGCTCTTCTGCCAGCACCTTTACCGGGCTCGGCATCAGTTTTTTACCGCGACCAGCCGGACGGTCCGGCTGGGTAAAGACGCCGACAACCTGGTGACCAGAAGATAACAGCGCGTCAAGATGACGCGCTGCAAAATCAGGGGTTCCCGCGAAGATAATACGTAGTGTTTTAGACACGATGATCCTTGTATCCGGGGGGACGTTATGCGCGAGAGCGCAAACGATCCAGTTTCTCTACTTTTTGACGAATACGCTGCTGTTTCAACGGCGAGAGGTAATCGATAAACAGCTTACCGACCAGATGATCCATCTCATGCTGAATGCAAATTGCCAGCAGGTCATCTGCTTCCAGTTCGAACGGATTACCGTCACGATCCAAAGCGCGAATTTTCACTTTTTCGGCACGTGGCACCAAAGCGCGCTGTTCCGGAATAGAAAGACAACCTTCCTCAATGCCCGTTTCACCGCTCTTCTCAAGCAATTCAGGGTTGATCAGCACCAGACGCTCATCGCGATTTTCAGAAACGTCGATCACGATAATACGTTTATGAATGTCTACCTGCGTCGCCGCCAGGCCAATGCCTTCTTCGGCGTACATGGTATCGAACATATCATCAACGATACGCTGGATTTCTTCATTCACTTCTTTAACCGGTTCAGCGACGATGCGAAGGCGCTCGTCCGGAATATGTAACACTTGCAAAACTGCCATAAATTTCCAGAGTCGTGTTCAGGAGTTGATAAGAATATTACTTCTATTCTAGACAAATCCCGGGTCGATTGACAGCATCAGTGACCAATCGCAATGATTGCGCAGGCCGCTTATGGCAGGGGGAAAGGATGACGTCTATCGAGATATGGCTACGGCTAATACACACAGGTTCATTATGTGGCGATGGAATGCTGGAAGCGGCTGCACGGCTGCACAAGCAAAAAAATATCGATGCTTCCGCTGTCAGAGACGCCGGGCTGTCAGCAAAACAGGCTGAACGGTTCTTTGCCCCAGATGAGGGCGAGCTGGAGCGTAGTCTGGTGTGGCTTGAGCAGCCGGGAAATCATTTATTGACGGCAACCCATCCACTTTATCCTCCTTTACTTCGAGCAATTCCTGATTATCCCGGTGCTTTATTCGTAAAAGGTAACCCTGAAACGCTTAATGCTACCCAGCTGGCGGTCGTGGGTAGCCGTGCGCCGTCATGGTATGGAGAACGATGGGGGAAAATTCTGTGCGAACAACTTTCGCAAAGTGGTTTCACAATCACCAGCGGACTGGCCTGCGGTATAGACGGTGTTGCTCACAACGCCGCGCTGTCTGTAAAAGGGCGTAGCGTGGCCGTACTGGGGAACGGCCTGTTTAGCATTTATCCCCGTCGGCATCAGGCGCTGGCTATGCGGCTTGTCGAAGCTGACGGGGCGATAGTGTCTGAGTTCCCTCTTTCGGCGCAGCCCCGGCCGGCAAACTTTCCGCGTCGTAATCGAATCATCAGCGGGCTTAGCCGGGGTGTATTGGTCGTTGAAGCTGCAGTGCGAAGCGGCTCGCTGGTCACTGCACGATGCGCGCTCGATCAGGGGAGGGAGGTTTTCGCCTTACCCGGCCCGATTGGTAACCCGGGGTGTGAAGGACCACACTGGCTGATAAAGCAGGGTGCGACGCCGGTAACAGAAGCGCGGGACATTCTTGAAAATTTGCAATATGGCTTGCAATGTCTGCAGGAAGATCCCGAAAAGCGACATTATTCATCAGATCAGGGAAAGGTGGCATTGCCATTTCCCAAGCTCCTGGCTAACGTAGGAGATGAGGTAACACCTGTTGACGTTGTCGCTGAACGTGCCGGCCAACCTGTGCCAGTAACGGTAGCACAGCTACTCGAACTGGAGTTAGCAGGGTGGATCGCAGCTGTACCCGGCGGCTATGTCCGATTAAGGAGGGCATGCCATGTTCGACGTACTGATGTATTTGTTTGAGACTTACATCCATAACGAAGCAGAAATGCGAGTGGATCAGGACAAATTGACACAGGATCTTACCGATGCGGGGTTTGAGCGGGAAGATATCTATAATGCGTTGATGTGGCTGGAAAAACTGGCTGATTATCAGGAAGGCCTCGCCGAACCGATGCAGCTTGCTTCTGACCCGTTGTCAGTACGCATTTATACCGCAGAAGAGTGTGAAAGGCTGGACGCCAGCTGCCGGGGATTCATCTTATTCCTTGAGCAGATTCAGGTGCTGAACCTCGAAACGAGAGAAATGGTGATAGAGCGTGTCATGGCGCTGGATACGGCAGAATTTGAACTGGAAGATCTGAAATGGGTGATTCTGATGGTTCTGTTTAATATCCCGGGCTGTGAAAATGCCTATCAGCAAATGGAAGAATTACTCTTTGAAGTGAATGAAGGTATGCTGCATTAATTCTATGTGTAGCACCAAGAGTTGTTATGGCCAAATCAGCACTATTCACGGTGCATAAAAACGAGCCCTGCCCGCAGTGCGGGGCTGAACTTGTTATTCGGTCCGGGAAACACGGCCCGTTTCTCGGTTGTTCACACTATCCGGAATGTGATTATGTCCGTCCTCTGAAAAGCCAGGCGGATGGACATATCGTCAAAATTCTGGAAGGACAGCTATGTCCTCTTTGTGGTGATGAACTAGCGCTACGTCAGGGCCGTTTCGGTATGTTTATTGGCTGTAGCCGTTATCCGGAATGTGAGCATACGGAACAAATTGATAAGCCTGATGAAACGGCTATTGCGTGTCCTCAGTGTCAGCGCGGTCAGCTGGTACAGCGCCGTTCCCGCTATGGTAAGACCTTCCATTCCTGCGATCGCTACCCTGAATGCCAGTTCGTTATCAATTTCAAACCGGTAGCGGGCGTCTGCCCTCATTGCAACTATCCGCTACTTATCGAGAAGAAAACGGCGCAAGGTATGAAACGCTTCTGCGCCAGCAAACAATGTGGAAAGCCGGTTACGGCGGATCAAAATAGTGGATAATAACCTGCCATCAGGCTCCATTGCTTATGCAGTGGACGTACTGAAAAATGAAAAAGTCATCGCCTATCCAACTGAAGCTGTTTTTGGGGTCGGTTGCGATCCTGACAGCGAGACGGCTGTGAGCCGCCTGCTTGCCTTAAAACAAAGACCCGTAGAGAAAGGGTTGATTTTGATAGCTGCGAATTACGAGCAGCTTAAGCCCTACATTGATGACTCTATGCTGACACCGGCGCAGCGCGAGACTATTTTCTCCGCATGGCCCGGACCGGTGACCTTTGTTTTCCCGGCGCAGCCGACAACACCGCGCTGGCTGACCGGACGCTTTGACTCCCTCGCCGTTCGCGTCACCGATCATCCTCTGGTGGTTGAGCTTTGCCTGGCATTTGGTAAACCGCTGGTCTCAACCAGTGCCAACCTGACCGGATTGCCACCTTGTCGTACAACTGAAGAAGTGCTGGCACAGTTCGGAAATGACTTCCCGGTTGCTATTGGAGAGACGGGAGGGCGCCTGAATCCGTCTGAAATTCGCGACGCTTTGACCGGCGAACGTTTTCGCCAGGGGTAATCTCATGGAAACCTATGCTGTTTTTGGTAATCCGATTGCACACAGCAAGTCACCGCTGATCCATCAGCAATTTGCGGAGCAGCTGAAGATAAATCATCCCTATGGCCGCGTACTGGCACCGGTAGATGCATTTATTCCAACGCTCGAGGCTTTTTTCGCCGCCGGTGGCAAAGGTGCGAATGTGACGGTTCCTTTTAAAGAGGAAGCTTTCGAACGTGCTGATGAACTGACCGAGCGCGCTTCTCTTGCTGGTGCAGTAAATACCCTAAAACGGCTTGAGGACGGACGTCTTCTGGGCGACAACACTGACGGAATAGGTTTGCTGAGCGATCTGGAACGACTGTCGTTTATTAAACCTGGGTTCCGGGTCCTGCTGATTGGTGCGGGTGGCGCATCGCGGGGAGTACTGTTACCTCTGCTTTCTCTGGACTGTGCGGTGACCATTACCAACCGAACTTTTTCCCGGGCAGAAGCGCTGGCGGCGTTGTTTGCGCATACCGGCAGCGTAAGTGCGGTAGCGCTTGACGATCTTGCCGAACGTGAGTTCGATCTTGTCATTAATGCCACATCCAGCGGCATCAGTGGCGAGATCCCAGCGATCCCCGCTTCGCTGGTCAGCGCGCACATGTACTTCTATGACATGTTTTATCAGAAAGGGAATACGCCCTTCCTGAACTGGTGCGAACAACACGGTGCGAAACAGTTAGCCGATGGGCTGGGAATGCTGGTGGGGCAGGCTGCGCATGCGGTACTGCTCTGGCACGGGGTGTTGCCTGCAGTCGAGCCAGTCATTGAAAAGCTAAAGCAGGAGCTTTCGGCGTGAATCAGGCTATTCATTTCCCGGACAGAGAGAGCTGGGATGAGCATAAGCAGGCGGTCTGTTTTCCTGTGCTGGTGCAGGGTATGCAGCTTACCTGTGCCATCCATGGAGAAGCGCTGTTACATCGTTTTGGCGGCACAGACCCGATAGCCGTTTTTTGCGAAAATCGCTGGGATCTGGAAGAGGAAGCCAGCGATTTAATCCGCGAGCAGCAGGAAGACGATCAGGGTTGGGTTTGGTTATCCTGATCCAAATAGTCATTCTTCCATTTTACGTAGTTGTTCGCCGAGTATTTTAATCCTTCGATCTCTGCCTCCTTCAGGGGGCGGATCTGTTTTACCGGGCTTCCCAGATAGAGATAACCACTTTCCAGACGTTTGTTCTGCGGAACCAGGCTACCGGCCCCAATCATTACGTCTTCTTCTACTATCACGCCATCCAGCAAAATCGATCCCATGCCAACAAGCACCCGATTACCGATAGTGCAGCCGTGAAGCATCACTTTATGTCCGACGGTAACATCTTCTCCAATGATGAGGGGATTGCCCTCCGGGTTATAAGAGGATTTGTGCGTAACATGCAGAACGCTACCGTCCTGAATATTGGTACGGGCACCGATCGACACATAATTTACATCTCCCCTGATGGCGACGAGCGGCCAGATACTGACGTCATCGGCCATTCGGACATCACCAATGACCACGCTGGTGGTATCGATCATCACGCGATCGCCTTTTTGGGGGAACAGATCTTTATAAGGGCGTAATACTGCAGACATAACTACCTCTAAGGATGAGCGCTATACGGAAGACTTGATCATATTATTGGATCGAGGCAAGGCAAAATGCGTCAATATTTAAGCAGATCGGGCGGGATTTCAGCGAAAAGCGCGGAAAATCAGCAGTCGAAAAAAAAGATCTAAAAAACACTTGTGCTAAAAATTGGGATCCCTATAATGCGCCTCCAT
>NZ_JADCLB010000022.1:0-186284 GCF_014982245.1 Enterobacter cloacae complex sp. P6RS | reverse complement strand
ATGCTAACACAACCTACACTTTATTCTATAGATCAATCAGATAACCAGTCAATACCATAGGGCGTTCGTTTTGAAAAGATAGTGAGAGATGGTTAATGAACTGGAGCTAGGCCTATCGGCTAAAAACAGCCAAAACTGACCGAATCGGGTGAATTCATGAAGCGAGTTTCCAAAATATGATACTTTCCATTAATAATATGTAATAAAAACAATGAATTAAACCACGCATCATCTATGAACTATATTTATACTCAACATAAGTTAAATAAGAATGTCGAACGCGCGCTGTTGACGCTTATTAATAGTCTGAGCAAGTTCTCTTCCATCGTAGTTAAGCGTGATGCTTATGCTGCAGAGGCATGCGCCTGTTCCGCGAATTTAATATTGCCGTGCCTCAGGAGGTATCCCTCCTCAGTCTCGAGGATTCACCGTTGGCCACGCAGTTTGTATGTAAAACCCACTGACGATTACGCCTATCTGTGAAAAAAACTCACAACACCATTCGATGGCGCATGCTGGTTCCCTTCATGTCAGTGCAATACCCTGTCACATACAGAATTGCTGGCAATAAAAGAAGGAACACAGAATGGAGTATGTGAATCTGGGTCGTAGCGGTTTGAAAGTCTCCCGTCTTTGTCTCGGTTGTATGAGCTATGGTGAACCTGAACGCTTGCCTCAACCCTGGTCCCTGGATGAAAAGGCGTCACGTCCGCTCATTCGTCAGGCGCTTGAAGCGGGCATTAATTTTTTTGATACCGCGAATATCTACTCGGGCGGAAGTTCTGAAGAGATCACTGGAAAAGCGCTGAGAGAAATGGCCAGACGCGATGAGATCGTTGTGGCGACAAAGACCTTCTTTCCGTGGCGCAACTCACCCAATACCGGGTTTCTTTCCCGCAAGGCCATTTTTCATTCTATTGACGATAGCCTGATGCGCTTAGGCATGGATTACGTGGATCTCTTTCAGATTCACCGCTTTGACCACTCCACGCCTGTTGAAGAGACCATGGAGGCTCTGCATGACCTCGTTAAATCAGGAAAAGTACGTTACATCGGCGCATCATCTATGGAAGCCTGGCGCTTTGCAAAAATGCAGCATACGGCAGAGCGTAACGGCTGGACCCGATTTATTACGATGCAACCGCAATACAACCTGCTTTACCGGGAAGAAGAGCGCGAGATGCTGCCCCTGTGTGAAGACCAGGGCGTTGGTGTGATCCCCTGGAGTCCGATGGCACGCGGCAGGCTCACGCGCGACTGGAGTGTCACGTCCCGACGAACGCAAAACGATGCCTTTGCGTTAAAAATGTATGAGAACGCAGCCCTTCTGGATAAGCCCGTTATAGATGTTGTTGCCAGCATTGCTGAAAAGCACCATGTGCCAAGAGCCCATGTTGCAATTGCCTGGTTGCTATCAAAAACGGTCATCACAGCACCGATCATCGGCGCGACGAAACCAGAACATCTTTCCACGGCTATCAGCGCGCTGGACTTTTCACTTAGCGATGCCGAAATCATGGAACTCGAGGCACGCTATCTGCCGCACCCCGTCGACGGGATCATTCCCCCGCTTCCGGATACGCCACCTTCACTCACGCCGCCTTCAGCAATACAGGACTGTTAATGCCCTACCCTGGCCCGGCGTTGGTTCGGGCCCGCTGTTGGTGACAATGAACAACTCGTGATGTCAGGGTCGGATCGCCAAACCGGGAGACTTTACCTACAGTCTCCCTGTGACAGTAAGTATAAAGGTGGCCATCACCGTTTAACTTTTATCAAACTGACTTTCGGTAAACGGATCTGCGCGACCGCCCTGCAATGGGATCCTGGCAAGCGCTGCATCGATTTCGCGTAACTCGCTGTCCGTCAACCGGACTTGCGGTGCACCGCTATTTTCTATCAGGTGCGGATATTGCGTCGTACCCGGGATGGGGACAATCCATGGCCGTTGTGCCATCACCCAGGCCAGCGCGAACTGAACCGGAGTGGTGTTTTTGCGGCGGGCCCACGACTGCGCAAATTCAAGCAGTACCATGTTTTTGGCCAGGGCATCGGGCTGGAAGCGTGGCAGATTATGCCGCCGATCTGTGCTGTCGAACCGCTGATCTGGATTGACTGCCCCGGCAAGGAAACTCCGGGCGGTCGGGCAGTAAGGTACAAAGCCGATACCCAGCTCTTCGAGCGTTGGAAATATCCGCGTCTCCGGTTCACGCCACCACATGGCATACTCACTCTGTACTGCAGTCACAGGGAGTACCGCATGTGCGCGGCGGATTGTCCTGGCACTCGCTTCCGACAATCCCCAGTGTTTCACTTTACCCTCCTGTATCAACGCCTTCACGGTTTCCGCCACATCCTCGATCGGCACATTCGGATCGGGGCGATGTTGATAAAGAAGATCGATGTGGTCCGTTTTCAGACGCTTTAGCGAGCCCTCTACGGCACGGCGAATATGGTCAGGATGGCTGTTAAGGGAGGTTGGCTTCCCCTCCTCCACGCCGAAACCGAACTTAGTGGCAATCACCACACGATCGCGAACGGGGGCCAGTGCTTCCCCGACAAATTCTTCACTGAGATGGGGACCATACACCTCGGCAGTATCAAAGAACGTAATGCCTTGTTCGAAGGCGGCCCGGATGAGCGACACCATGGCTTTGCGATCGCGCGGACCACCGCCGTAATACCCCACCATGGGCAGACAGCCCAGTCCCATGCTGGAAACCTCCAGCGAGCCGAGTTTACGCGTGGTTAAGGTCTCCTTCTGGACGGGAACAGCATCCGAAGGGGCGTTCGACGAGTCCTGACCAGCCGGGTTCGCCATCACTGCACCGCTCCTGCCAAGGGTGGTGGCGGCCAACGCCAGACCGGCGCCGGCGATCAGAAAATTGCGACGATCCCGGGAAGCGGGTACGGAAGCAGAATGCTGGTCATGCATCATCTTGCTCATAAACTGGAACTCCCTATAGCGAAGAATGGATTCATTAATTTGGGCATTACCAGGCATAAGCCTGGGGCGCTTCTCCCCCGGGGCCGGGCCAGATTTCGTCGAGACAGCTCATGGTGTCGTCTGATAGCGTGATTGTTGTTGCGTGAAGCGCCTCCCGGAGTTGTTCCGCCGTACGAGGCCCGATAAGTGGAGCAGTAACGACAGGATTCTGCAGGAGCCACGCAAGCGCCACATCGGAAGGGGTTTCGCCGAGGTCCTCACATAATCCTTCGTAGGCTTCCAGCTGCGGACGATACTGTTCGATTAGACGGGCAAACGCGGGCCTCGCACGGCGCCCGCTGGCCATCTTTTTCAGTACGCCGCCAAGCAACCCTCCGGCAAGTGGACTCCAGGGAATCAGTCCCAGGCCAAAATGACGGCATGCGGGAATGACCTCCAGCTCAACGGTTCGGGCAGTCAAATTGTAGAGACTTTGCTCAGCAACCAGGCCCAGGGAATGACGGGCCGTGGCAACTGACTGCGCGGTCGCAATGTCCCAGCCAGCGAAATTGCTGCTACCGATATAAAGCACTTTTCCCTGCTGAACAAGGAGTTCCATGGCCTGCCAGACCTCTTCCCATGGTGTATAACGATCGATGTGATGCATCTGATAGACGTCAATATGGTCGGTCTTAAGCCGTCGCAAACTGTCCTCGCAGGCCTTGCGAATATGGTAAGCAGAAAGACGGCGATCGTTCGGACCCGGTCCCATAGGCTGATAGGCTTTCGTCGCCAGAACGATACGGTCACGGCGGCCACCCTGCTGGAGCCAGCGACCAATAATCTCTTCAGACAGCCCCGAACCTTGCTGGATGTCGGGTGATTGCTCGGTGCCATACACGTCTGCTGTATCAATGAAATTGATACCCGCCTCAAGCGCTTCATCCAGGATGCGGGCGCTGGTTTTCTCGTCGGTGACGTCACCAAAATTCATGGTTCCGAGACAAAGGCGGCTGACTTTCAGGCCGGTGCGGCCAAGATGCGTATAGTTCATACACGGCTCCGTTAGGTGAATGTTCCGCCCTGACCGACGGCCAGAGCGCATAATTTTCAAGAATAACGAAGCACAATGTGTTCAGTGAGAGGCGATGAGTGGATGGACTTGTGAAAAAAATTCAGCAACGGATTAGCCCTGGTCGGTCTATGGTGTATATCATTTCCGTATCAACGCATTCGGGCCTTAACGCACAAGGAAAACGATTCTGTATGCAAATAAGCAGAGCTGATGTCGCCGATCTCATTTATTTCATGGCTATTGCACGTCATCGCAGTTTCAGCCGTGCGGCGATTGAATTAGGTGTCAGTGCATCAGCGCTTAGTCATGCCCTGAAGGGACTGGAAACCCGGCTCGGGGTTCGCCTGCTTAATCGCACGACCAAGAGCGTTACACCTACGGCTGCAGGTGAAGAACTGGTTCAGTCTGTCCTTCAGCCTTTCGACAAGATAGAAGGCGCGCTTGAATCGCTTAACCGGTATCGTAATACGCCTACCGGGCGTATCCGCATCAATGCAGCCGTTGAAGCGGCCAATCTTTTGCTTGCGCCGGTTATGCCCGCGTTTATGGATCGCTATCCCGATATTGAAATCGATATTGTGGCCAGCAACCGTATGGTTGACGTCACTGATGCGGGCTTCGATGCCGGTATCCGCTATGGTGGCACCGTCCCGGAAGACATGGTTGCCCGGCGTTTATCTGCCGATATTCGCTGGGTTATCGCCGCATCCCCCGACTACCTTGAACGCTACGGAACGCCTGAACATCCGGATGATTTGTTACACCATCGCTGTATAAGCAATCGTCTCGGCGACGATCGGATCTATCGCTGGGAACTTGAGCGAGATGGCGAAACGTACCAAATCACTGTGCCTGGCTCAGTGACGGTCAACCAGGCTGAAACGGGTCTTGTGGCCGTATTAGGCGGGGCCGGCCTGATGTATTTTCCGGAGCCTCTTGTTGCACCCTATGTGAAGGATGGACGGCTCCGCCTGGTGCTTACGGAATGGTCCCCGCTGGAGGAAGGTTTTTATATCTATTATTCAAGCCGCCGGCAACTGCCGACCGGGCTTCGCCTTCTGATTGAGTTCATACAGGAGGCCAGGCCGCTGGGGTTGTGAAATAGCGCTTCCATACGGGACGATGCGTTATCGTCTTTATCGCCCCGTAGCGGATATCAGAAAATCAATCAGGGCCTTCACTCTTTTCGTTTTACCCGCGTTTTTGGGATAATAGAGATACACTGGCGGGTAGGTTTTCCAGTAGCTCTCCATCACGGGTATAAAGCGCTCCCTGTCCGGCTGTAACTGCCAGATGGGTTCAAACAAACGTCCAATTCCCAGGCCGTTACGGATCCCGTCTGCCATAACGTCAATATCGTTGCTGATTAACTGTCCGGGCATCTCAACCGTCAACTGCCCTCCGCGATCGTTCAGAATCAACGGAAGGATGCGGTTGTTAGTAATAAAACGGTAGCCAATCAGCTTGTGTTGACTGAGATCTGACGGCACCTCAGGCGTTCCATGCTCGCTGAGATAGGCTGAGGATGCATATAACCCTTCACGAAAGGGTTTCATTAACGGCCGCGCTACCACCCCACCCTCGAGGATATCGCCAAAACGGATCCCAAGATCAAAACGCTCTTCGATAACATTCACAGTACCGTCGTAAACCGAAATTTCCAGCTGTATACCCGGATATTGCTGACAGAATTTCGCCATTGCAGGCTTAAGAATTAACAGATAGGCAAAACGCGAGAGCGTGATTCGCACGATACCAGAGGGCTCCTGATTCTGGTCGCGAATGCTTTCAAGCGAATTTTCCAGCGACTCCACCGCCGCAGCGGTCTGTTCCAGCAACAGTTGCCCGGTTTCCGTCAGCTCAATACGGCGGGTCGTACGCACAAAAAGCGGATGGCCAATATGATCTTCCAGCAGCTTAAGCGCATTGCTGACGGAGGGAGGCGTAATTTCCAGTTTTCTTGCGGCTGCCGAAATATTGCCCTCACGTGCAATGCTCTGAAAGATCCGTATCTGGTTATACAGGGCGTTATTCATAATGTGTTCCTTAAGCAATCACTGCTTAATTGTTAACTACAGCCTAAAGATGCTTAAGTCAATAATATCCCTTTAGTTCGTTTTTACTGATGCTGCGATCCACTGTTTAGTGCGGGATAGTCAGTGTAGCCCACCGCATCGTTCTGTCCCGGCGCATAGAAGGTTGCAGGGTCCGGAACGTTGAGATCGCTGCCGCACGCAAATCTTGCGGGTAAATCGGGATTGGCAATAAATGGAACACCATAGGCGATGAGATCGGCCTCACCCTTGTTAATTGCATCCTCACCGGTCTGAGCATCATATCCACCATTCAGAATAAAAGTTCGCGAGAAACACTGACGAAGATAAGGTGCAATCCGCTGTGAACCTGCGACCGGAGCATCGGGCCCGGCAATACCTTCTGTTACGTGAAGGTAGGCGATGCCAATAGCGTCGAGTTGAGTCGCTAAATAACTGAATGTTTCAACCGGCGAAGAATCAGACATACCATGTAGCGACATGTTTGGACCAACCCTGAAACCAACGCGATCGGCGCCGAGCACTTCGCTCACTGCACTGACGACCTCCAGAGGAAAACGTGCACGGTTTATAATAGTCCCACCATAATGATCTTCTCGTTTGTTAGAACCGTCACGAAGGAACTGGTCAAGGAGATATCCTGAACTACCATGTATTTCTACTCCATCGAAACCGGCTTCAGAAGCTTTTTCAGCACCCTGACGAAACTGTGAGACGACATCGGCGATTTCACTTGTTAAAAGCGCGCGAGGGACTGGAGTTTGTGCTAGTCCATTAGACGTAAAAACGTCTGCCTCTGCATTAATTGCAGATGGGGCAACCGGAAGGACACCATCATGGAACTCAGGATGCGAAACGCGTCCGACATGCCACAGTTGCGCAAAAATAATTCCCCCGGCTTCATGAACTGCATCTGTTACGCGACGCCATGCTTCAACCTGAGCGAGGGAATATATTCCCGGTGTTCTTATATATCCGGTACCTTGACGGCTAACCTGCGTAGCTTCAGATATTATCAACCCTGCCTGCGCCCGCTGCGCATAGTAAACAGGAGCCAGAGGGTTAGGTACATTACCGGTAACGGCCCGACTGCGGGTCATTGGGGCCATTACCATTCTATTTTTTAGTGTCAATTCCCCGATGTTATATGGGGATAAAAGCGTAAGGGGTGCATTTTTCAAGGAGCAGTACCTTTATTCTCAGTAAGAAACGAGTCGTTTTGTTTTGTAACCAGGGCTATATTACATACCGTTATTTTACCCGCAAGAAGGCACATTCATGATACCGTCAGATAAACGGACAGCACCCACCTGCAATATTTTCACCCGCGAATTGCTCAGTCGGATTGGTGATAAGTGGAGTATCTTAATCATTGCTAATCTTGCCGAGGGACCTTTGCGGTTTAATATACTCAGACGTACCATCGGTCAGGTCTCTCAGAGAATGCTGACGTTAACACTGAGAAGTCTTGAACGAGACGGGTTAGTATCGCGGACGGTATTCCCTTCGATCCCGCCACGTGTTGAATATGAGCTAACGCCACTTGGACGGACATTAATGGGGCCAGTTATGACACTTATAGACTGGTCCTTGATTCATCAGGGCGAGGTTGAAAAGGCACGTTCTGAATATGAAAGCCAGCCCGAGTTTTCGACTGATTAAGCCAGACTATTCATATACAGATGCAGGAACAGACATGTCTGGCATAGATTTACCCTGTCGCACTCCTCACCTGATTATTAAGTACAGACTAAATATGCTTAAGCCAATGGCCACCTAATCTTCTCAAAATGGCGCTCATATACTCTTCTCTCTTTCCCTTTAAACCTGAGAACAAGAGACACTTATGCGAATTTTATGTCTGGATATCCCCGCACCTGGAGCATCGCTGGAAAAGTATGCTCCACACCTTAACGCTGAAGCACTGCACGCCTGGGGATTGTATAAATCCGGCTTCATCCGCGACATCTACTTCCGTCAGGACAGACCTGGCGTCGCTATTTTTCTTGAATGTGACTCTGTCGATGAAGCGATGAACGTAATGGCCGAATTTCCGCTGGCAAAAGCAGGCTTATTAAGCTTTGAGTGCATTCCGCTTGGCTCCTTTATTAACTGGGAAAATCTCTTTGCCGCTGAATTTAAAAATAAAGAGTGAGGCCCGATATGAAACCTGCAGATAAACCCGTGCTGTGTGTCGTTTCCAGCCATCCGATTAAAGGCGCATCCGGTGTACCAACCGGTTTTTTCCTGGCTGAGCTGACGCATCCGCTGAAAGTACTGGAAGATGCCGGACTAAAAACGACGATAGCCAGCATTCGCGGGGGACAGCCGCCGGTGGATGGATTTGACCTCAGTGACCCTGTCAACGCCTGGTTCTGGAACGAAACCGATTTTCAGCAGCGCCTGGCCACAACGCCTGCGTTATCTGAGCTGAACGGTTCCGATTACAGCGCCGTTTTCTTTGCGGGCGGGCATGGAACCATGTGGGATTTCCGCGACAGCCAGGATGCCCAGCGTATTATCCGCGAAGTGTATGAAAGTGATGGGATTGTCGCAGCCGTCTGCCACGGACCTGCGGCTCTGGTTGACGCAAAGCTCAGCAGCGGCGAATACCTGGTGAAAGGCAAAAACGTGGCGGCCTTTACCAACAAGGAAGAGGAAGAAGTTCACACCACAGATGTGGTTCCCTACCTGCTTGAGACTGCACTCCGCGAGCATGGCGCGCTTCATCATGAAGCCCCGAACTGGTCTGAAAATGTGGTTACTGACGGTCGCCTTATCACGGGGCAGAATCCCGCTTCAGCGCACGGTGTCGGTGTGGCGCTGTTAAATGCCCTCCGCCAGCCAACTTAATTCATTCATCTGTCTTTCATCGTTACTCACCCTCTTTGACCGGTTTACGTCAGCAACGTTCCGGCCTTTTTTCAGGAGCTGAATATGAAAACTCTTCCTCCAGTCGCGCTCGGCACATGGTCCTGGGGCACAGGCTTCGCCGGTGGCGACACCGTCTTCGGCAATCATCTTTCTGATACTCAGATGGCAGACGTGTTCACCACGGCCATGAGTAAGGGGCTGAATCTCTGGGATACCGCAGCAGTATATGGCATGGGGAGTTCCGAGGCAGCGCTGGGAACATTAGTCCGTCAGTTCCCCCGCGAGGATATGATTTTATCCACCAAATTCACGCCGCAGATTGCGAACGAACAGTCAGCGCAGCCTGTCAGCGATATGCTTGAGGCCAGCCTCGGACGCCTGGGTGTGGACGCGATTGATATCTACTGGATCCACAATCCCCTCGACGTTGAGAAATGGACGCCAGGACTGATCCCACTTTTACAAAGCGGTAAGGTCAAACGCGTCGGGGTTTCCAACCACAATCTGGCACAAATCAGACGCGCCAACGAAATCCTTAACGCTTCCGGTTATTCCCTCAGTGCAGTACAGAATCACTACAGCCTGCTTTATCGGGCCTCTGAAGAGGCCGGGATCCTTGATTATTGCCGACAAAATAACATCACGTTCTTTGCTTACATGGTCCTGGAGCAAGGCGCGCTCAGTGGTCGTTATGATTCAAATCATCCCATGCCTGCCGGGAGTGGCCGGGCCGAAAGTTATAACGCAGTACTGCCGCAGATAGAAAGATTAACCGCCGCCATGAAAAAAATGGGAGCCGAAAGGAATGCCAGCGTGGCACAGATAGCCATCGCATGGGCTATTGCAAAAGGTACCCTTCCCCTCGTTGGTGCGACTAAAGTCCATCACGTTCTGGACGCCGCATGCGCTTCAGACATCCAGTTACGCGATGAGGAAATCATCCTGCTGGAACAACTCGCCACAGAGACCGGAGTGGATACACGAGGCGCCTGGGAAAAACCGATGGTGTAAACCCCATCCGGGACAGACTGTCATGAATGACACTCACGAACGGGCTGTTCCGGGCGCTCCTAATCTGCATCACTTTTACTGCTTTGTATGAAGGGTGAGAATATGAAAATCATTTGCCTCGAAGAACATTATCTCGACAGCGAGTTAGGCCGAGCGTGTATGCCTGTTGCGCTTGAGCAGGCGCCTTTCCTTGGCGACTGGGGGAAAACCGTCGCTGATGGTCATAATCCTGACCGAAGCCGGCCGCAGATAGAAAAGAATGCGCTGATAAACGCGAAAGGCGCTGATTTGGGAAGCCGCCGCCTCAGGGATATGGATGAAGCTGGAATTACCCTGCAGATCCTCTCTGTGGGCGGATTTCCCCAGCTGGCACCCGGGGATGAAGTAGTAACATTAAATACGGCGGCAAACGACCGCCTTGCCGGGGCGGTAAGAAATCACCCGGATCGCTTCGCGGCATTTGCCACACTTCCCTGGGCACAGCCGGAAGAGGCTGAAAAAGAGCTTGTCCGCGCAGTTGAAAAACTGGGGTTTAAGGGGGCACTTCTGAATGGCCGACCCTCTTCATGCTTTCTCGATCATCCTGACTATGACTCCCTGCTTTCCCGCTTTAATAAACTGAATGTGCCACTCTATCTTCATCCCGGATTACCGGTTAAAAGCGTGCAACAGGCCTACTTCACGGGCTTCAGCGCAGAGGTCAACGCCCGGCTCTCTATGTTTGGCTGGGGCTGGCATCACGAAGCCGGGATCCATTTGTTACGGCTGATGTTATCGGGCGCATTTGATAAATATCCCCACCTGCAGGTAATCAGTGGCCACTGGGGGGAGATGCTACCCTTCTGGCTGCAGCGTCTTGATGACAGCCTTCCGCTGGCTGCAACGGGTCTGTCACGCACGCTAACGAGAACCTTCCAGGAACACGTTTACGTTACCCCGTCAGGTATGCTGACACTGCCGCACTTCCAGTTTATCTACGCGTTAATGGGGGCAGACAGGATCCTGTTCTCCGTTGATTACCCCTATCAGACCCTGGACGGTGTAAAAACATTTATCGACAGTCTGCCCGTCAACAAGGCTGAAAAAGAGGCCATCGCGTTTCGCAATGCAGAACGTTTACTGGGCATCATGGCGTAGTTCACGGGTTCATGATGACCGGGCACAATGAGAACAGTCGACCATTATTAGTTTTTGTCTAAAAGTGAATGAGCCTTTACTGCTCTAAAAAAAATAATGGTGTCACTCTATACTGGGTTAAAAATTCACCAGCCTCTTTAACGTATTGAAATGAAAAATATCCTTGTTATTTCAGGTCATCCTGAGCTGAACCATTCCGTCGCCAACGCCACTATCCTTGATGAAGTGGCGACCGCCCTTCCCGATGCTGAAATTCGTCGTCTGGACTGGCTCTATCCGGACGGCAAATTCAATATCGCTTCGGAGCAGGAAAGCCTGCTCAGGGCCGATGTGATTGTCTGGCAGTTTCCTTTTTCCTGGTATGGGCTGCCCGGGTTAATGAAACAATGGCTGGACGAGGTCTTTGTCCACGGCTTCGCGCATGGCTCAACGGCGAAACTGGGCGGTAAAAAGCTGCTCCTCTCCTTCACTACAGGGGCGCCACAGGCGCTCTATACCGCTGACGGTTTCTTTGGCCATGCCATTGAAGAGTATCTTATTCCGTTCGAGACCACGGCAAGACTGTGCAATCTTGAGCTGCTGGCGCCGGTTTATACCTGCGGTATCAGCTATGCCGACCGGGATGTCGACAAAATCGCGCAGCAAAAAACGCTTGCCCGGGAACACGCTTCAAGGCTTGTCGATCTGCTCAATTCCGTCGTGAATAATCCAGAGGGAGAATAACGATGCAGTATACCCGGCTCGGTAAAAGTGACTTACTGGTCTCCCGCATCTGTATGGGATGTATGGGGTTTGGCGACCCGTTAACGGGCCAGCATCGCTGGACGCTGGACGAAACAGCAAGCCGGGACATCATCCGCTACGGTCTCGAAAAGGGTATCAATTTTTACGATACCGCCATCGCCTATCAGAACGGCTCCAGCGAGCGATACGTTGGCCGGGCGCTGCGGGAGATGGCAAAACGCGAGGACGTGGTGCTGGCCACCAAGTTTCTGCCACGAACCGCCGCGCAAATTGCCGCGGGGATCGGCGGAAAAGAGGCAATAGCCCGATCGCTCGACCAGAGCCTGCAGAATCTTGGGATGGACTACATCGACCTCTACATCTACCACATCTGGGATTACAACACGCCAGTTATTGAGGTGCTTGAAGCGCTGCATGCCGCCGTTACTGCGGGCAAAGTGCGCGCTATTGGTATTTCCAATTGCTATGCCTGGCAGCTGGCGAAAGCGAACGCGCTTGCCGAACGCGAAGGGCTGACGCCCTTTGTTTCCGTGCAAAGCCACTACAACCTGATTATGCGTGAAGATGAACGAGAGCTCTTCGGTCTGTGCGCTGAAGATGATATCGCCATGACCCCCTATAGCGCGCTGGCCAGCGGTCGTCTCGCCCGGAAAGAAGGCCACACGCGGCGAGCCGCGGAGGATGATTATGCGCGCGGGAAGTATGACAGCACGGCTGAACAGGATCGGATCATTATCGAGCGCGTCGCCGAACTTGCTGAACGACATCAGGTGTCCATGACGGAAATCTCACTCGCCTGGCTGCTGACAAAGGTCACGTCACCTGTCGTAGGGGCCACAAAAAAAGATCACGTTGATGGCGCGGTAAACGCCGTAAATCTTCAACTGAGCCTTGAGGAAATCCGGTTTCTGGAAGAAACCTACCAGCCGCACGTTCTGACGGGGATTATGGCGCAAAACACGCCGCAAACGAAAGACGTTAAGCAGGTCTGGACGCGGTAGCAAACAGTCATTTCAGTAAAAGGATCAACGTGAAAAAGCCCCTTATGCTTTTAATTTGCATGCTAATAAGCACCTCTGTCTTTGCAACAAAACCGGACGCACCGGATAAGGTAGTGATGAATATCTTTGAGCTCGGCGTCAGACCCGATCGGGACAAAGAGTTTGAAGACGTGGCCAGGCAGACGATTTCCGCTTCGGTTGATCATGAAGCAGGTACGCTGGCGATGTACGCCCTGCAACGAAGCGACAATCCACGTAAGGCATTCATGGTCGAACTCTATGAAAACGAGAGTGCTTACCGCAAACATCTGAATGCCGAACCATACAAGGCATTCGCTGCCCGGGCACCTGACATTATCGATCGGAAAAATAAAATCACTCTGGAGCCACAGTTTCTGGGGGACAAACACATCATACCGAATGAGCGAACCATTAATAATCTGGTGATCGTCGAGGTAAAGCCTGAATTTCAGACCGAATTTAAAAACATCGTCCTTCCTGAAATGGCCGAGTCGCTCAAAGTAGAGAAAGGCGTGTTAGCCATGTATGCCGCTACAGACTCACAGAGTCCGAACCGCTGGTATTTCTATGAGATTTACGCCAGTGAGGAGGATTATCAACTGCACCGACAAACGCCGCACTTCCTGGACTATCTCAAGCAAACGGCGCATATGAGCGCCAGGAAGGACGCTATCCCGGTAAAACCGGTATTTCTTCGTAACAAAGGCGGAATCAAACAGGATCCGCACCGTTGACCAGTGAGGATTAACATGAAAAGCGTAATTGCAGCGGCGGCCATGTCGCTTGTTATTTCTGATTTTGCTAATGCTGAGGAAACAAGAGGTAAAGCTATGATGAAAATTGAACCTTCAGCGATTCCTGAAGCTGATATTCGTTCCGTCTCACCGGCTCTTGCGCGCTTTGGTCGAGAAGCGATTACTGAAGATCTGTGGACACGCGATGCCCTCTCGCCCAGAGATCGTAGTATGGTGACCGTCGCCATGCTGATTGCCCGTAACCAGCCTGCCGAGCTTAAGCACTATATTGACGTCGCTCTCGATAGCGGCGTGACGCCAGCGGAATTATCAGAAATCATTACCCATCTGGCGTTCTACTCAGGTTGGCCAAATGCAATGTCAGCCGTCAGCGTGACCAAAGCAGTATTTGAAACTCGTGGCGTCACGGCAGATGCACTTCCTGAAGCTTCTCCGGACCTGCTTCCTCTCAATCAGGAAGCAGAAAAGCAGCGTTCAGAGACAGTGGAAAAAAATGTAGGCCCAATATCTCCAGGCCTGGTTAAATTTACTGCTGACCCCCTGTTCCTGGATCTCTGGCAAAGACCCGCGCTGAAACCCCGCGACAGAAGCCTGATTACGGTCAGCGCGTTAATCGCATCTGGACAGAGCGCGCAGATTGGCTATCACCTCAACAGAGCGATGGATAATGGACTTTCTGCTGAGGAAGCTGGGGAGATCGTTACCCAAGCCGCGTTTTACGCTGGCTGGCCAAACGCATTTACCGCTGCTCCTGTTGTCGGAGAGGTATTAAGCAATCGCTCATCGAGTAAAAGGTAATATTACTGAACACTAAAACCTGACGCACATCACAAAATTAGAACGAACGTTCGCGTGGAATCGGATGCGGTATCGACGCGCTTCATTCTCTCCGTGCCGAAAAAAGTGGCCTGAGCCGTCAGCGTACAGCGCGGCACACCTCCAGCACCTTTTCCCTGAGCCAGCGATGCGCCGGGTCCTTTTCCATGCGCGGATGCCACATCTGTGACACCGTAATGCTCCGGGTTTTAAACGGCAGTTCAAAGACGTGCACGCGCTCGGTCATTGGCTGATTGAGCAGATAGAGCGCCGGCACCATGGCAACGAGATCGGAGACCATCGCCACCGATAACGCCGTCGGAAACCCTGGCACCACGCTGGCAATTTTGCGCTTCATCCCGCGTTCCGCCAGCGCCTCATCGACAAACCCGTGTAACGAGCCGTCGGGCGAGGCCACCACGTGCCCCCAGGCGACATAATCCTCAAGGCTGACTGACGACAGCGAGGCCAGCGGATGCCCCTGGCGCACCGCGCCAACAAACCGGTCCTGAAAGAGCCGTTGCAGACGAATTTCAGGCCCCATATTGCTCTGCACGCCGATCTCCAGGTCAACCAGCCCCTCACGCAGATAGCGCGACGTTTTCTCAGGTTTCGGCGAAAAGCGAATGCAGACGTCGGGCGCCACCGCCGCCACTGCGGCAATGAGCAGTGGCCCAAACGCCACCACAAAGCCGTCGTTGGCTCGGATGGTGAACAGGCGCTCCATACGCTCAACATTCAGCGTTTCCGTGGAGGGTTGCAGTACCGCCCTTGCCTCATGCACAGCGCTTTTGGCCCGGTCCCGGGTGGCTTCGGCCCAGGGCGTCAGCACCATCTGGCGACCGGCCCGCACCAGGATAGGATCGCCTGTCACCTCCCGCAGCCTGCTCAGGGTACGGCTCATGGCGGAGGTGCTCAGGTTTAAGCGCCGCGCCGCGCCAGCCACGCTGGCTTCGGCCAGCAGAACGTCGAGCGCAACCAGAAGGTTAAAGTCAGGATCGGACACGATGGCTCCTCAGATAAGGCGTTATATGCAACGATAAAGTGCAAGCGCTGCGTCTTCCGCCCTGTATACCCCATGATTATAGTTTCGTCATCACTATTCTTATGCGGAGTAACGACGATGACGCTCTTTTCAAACCAGCCCGGCGATGAAGGCTTACCCGGTCATGAACGCGCCCGGGTGATGGCCGCCGTCATGACCACCACGCTGATGGGCGTCTTTGACGGCACCATGATCAACATCGCGCTGCCCTCCATGGCAAGGGCGATGCAGGTCCCCGCGAACGTTGCGGTGTGGTTTGCCAACGGTTATCTACTATCGGCGGCAATGACGCTGGCCATCTTCGCGGCGCTGGCGGCGCGCGTGGGCTTTCGACCGGTTTTTCTTGCCGGGCTTGCCACCTTTACGCTCACCTCGCTCGGCTGCGCGCTGGCGAAAACGCCCGACATGCTGATCGGGATGCGTATTCTGCAGGGCATCGGCGGCGCGGCTACCCTGAGTATCGCCCCGGCGATCCTGCGTTCCGTTTTTCCGGGGCGACTGCTTGGCCGCATTCTGGGGCTGCACGCCCTGCTTATCGCCGCCAGCACGGCAATTGCCCCCGTGCTGGGCGGGACGATACTGGACGCGCTGAGCTGGCAGTGGCTTTTCGCCATTAACCTTGTTCCGGGCAGTATTGCCCTGTTTCTGGCATGGCGGGCGTTGCCGCGCCAGTCGGACGTTGACCGCTCCCCCTTTGATGCGCCGGGCGCCGCGCTCTCCGCCGTGCTGTTAGGTTCTGCAATCATGCTGGCCGACAGCCTTCAGCACATCACGCGAGGCATTAACCCGGCAGCCGCAGGCTGGGGGCTTCTCACGCTGGTCAGCGCTATCGCCTTCGTCTGGCGTATTCGGCGCGCGCGGAGTCCCATACTGCCGCCCGTTATGTTCAGAAATGGACGCTTCACCCTCGCCGCCCTGACCTCGCTGGCCTCGTTTGTCAGCCAGGGCATCACCTTTGTCGCGCTGCCGTTCCTGTTTCAGAGCGTGTATGGCTTCAGCCCGGTGGTTTCGGCGCTGCTGTTCACCCCGTGGCCAATTGGCATTGTGCTGATCGCACCGCACGCGGGGCGCTGGGCAGATACCCTTTCCGCGCCGCTGATCTCGACTATCGGCCTGATGATTTTTGTCGGTGGGCTGGTCCTGCTGGCGACGTTGCCGGAAAACCCGTCCGCATGGAATATCTGCCTGCGCAGTCTGGTTTGCGGGATTGGGTTTGGCTGCTTCCAGAGCCCCAATAACCGGGAGATGCTCGCTAACGTGGCGCGGGAATATGCCAGCTATGCCTCAGGGGTGTTGTCTATCGTCAGGACGTTCGGGCAATGTCTGGGGGCCGCCGCGGTGGGGGTGCTGCTTGCGACGACCGGATCAGACCACGATCGGGCCGTGCATCTGGCACTGTGGATCGCCGTCATCGCCTCAACAGGATCGGTTTTGTTTAGCCTGAGCAGGCTGCGCCCTGGGGTGCGGGCATCAGCGTAACGCTGTGCAGCGCCTCTCGGCGCTGCTTGTTTATAACAACTACGCTGTAGGACGTTCGTTCCACGCATCAGTGTACTGTATATTTCCGTCCAGAATTTTCCATGTGATTTTTGCATATCGTAAAGATACATTTTCCATGTGACCAGTACCGGAACAATCTCTTGTATCATGCATTATTGGAGTTATTGAAATGACTTTCACGCCTTCCATCAGGATGTTGAAGTATTCCACTTCCTGACCAGCATCATTGATGTGATAGAACTTTAATTCGGCACTTTGAAGCGTCTGACCTGTAGCCACTGCTTTGTATAGATAGGGTGAAGATGAGTCAATTGCCTTTGTTAAACTGAAGGCTTAATGTTGCCTTGTACCTGTAAGTTTACCTGTTGCCTCATCTGTTGGAATGCTCAGGTTATGGATCAGATCTCTAAGCTCTATGCTTCCTTCACGGTTTGCAACATCAGAACCACCACGGATCATTGCTCCGCCATCGTCTTTCAAAAAGAGGTGTACTGGTACAGCCATTTTTAAAACTCCTTATGTTAATTAGTTTCTTATTCCATTGGCTATGAGATTAATTACAGGCATGATCGCTACACCATCGGCATAGAACAGATCAGAATTAGTGAATGAATAAACCTTGCCCGTGATTTTTACATTTACCGTGTTCCCATAAGCTGAAGCTGTGACATTGCTTGTATCGGCTTCCAGGAAGGGTGATCGTTCTTCAAGGGCTTTCATAATGTTCCCGCTGTTGTCTTTATCTAAATAGAAGCGGTAAACATCCGACACCGTAGCGTCTCCATCATCATACTTAGTTATGTACAGTGTGACGGTATCAGAGAGTTTCTGTTTGCTGACAAAGCTATCGTGAGGAGATGCATTAAAATAGTATTGATATGTCAGAAACCCACAAACAACGAGCAACAGAATCGTTGTGAGTAAGCAATGGAGCCGTTTAATAACCGTATTTCTTTGCATATTCTATACCTTGCCTTATCCAAAACTGATCGTGTGGATCATCCCCATAAGGCGGTTTTTGATACCAGTGCCCCCATTTCTTTTTGGAGGTTTTAGCTCTTTCCTGCGCCCATCCAGCACCCATCAATAGCGTTTCTGATGGTATCCCGGCAGCATAGCCAGCCGAACCATAATTGAAGTTCCCAAAATTTGCTAACTCCGGGTGTCCTTGCTTGTAATCCCACGGTCCCTTATTTCTTACTTTTTGATAAAACCAAAGATAGGTTGTAGGGATAGCCATGTTTCTGCTCATACCATGCGCTCTTGCAATCCTCATGTTTGCCAACACAAGAGCGATTCCTTCTTTGGGTAACAAAGGTATAACAGCCATATTAACCACCTATTTCATGTGGGTATATGGCCGCATATCGTACACCTTTGCGATGGTAAAAAAGATATCTGTTTACAGAGAAATGACGGAAAAATATCCGACTAAGGTATTAACCGCATTAAAAATCAAAAAAATTAAGGCGGCGCTACGCTTGCGCGGGCCTACAGGAATTGTGCATTTCACAATGTAGGGCAAATAAGCGCAGCGCCACCCGGCAGGAAAGACGGCGTATTTGTTTATCCCAGCGCCAGTAGCGCAAAGCTCGCCAGCCAGTGCCCGCCGCTGTAGTGGCTGCCCACCACGTGCCCGACGCTTGCCGCCAGGTGTTTCGCCACGGCATCACGCAAGGCCTGCTGGGCCGGGTGGTTTGCCGGAAGCGCCCTGGCAATATGCTTCATACACCAGGCGCGGCTGAGGTTTAACCCATCCAGATGAGCAATTTTCGGGTCGGTACGGTCGCTCACTTCCGCCGGGTTCATCAGCGCCGCAATGGAGCCGATATCCGGCAGAAACGCGTCAAACCAGGCCGGGAAATTCTCTGCGACCTTGCTCATCAGCAGCGCTTCCGTCAGCGCACCAGAGATGTACTCATCGCCACCCGGCTCGTAATGGGCCGGGTAGCGCGTGTCGGCGAGATAAAACCGCTCCGCCGCCGTCACAATCGCCTGCTCAAGCGCGCTATCTTCCACGGATCGGGCGTAATCCAGCCCCAGCGCGAGGGCAAACGCCGTGTTGTAGTGCGTTCCGACGCGGATCGGATAAGTGAGCTTGCTGAGGTAATCCACCAGCCGGTTGCGAATATCCTGGGTGAGCGGCTCCAGCGTCTGGTACCAGCCTGTGGCCTGCGGCAGCGACGATTGTTTCAGCTCCTGGGCCAGCGCCAGCAGCCATCCGTAGCCATACGGCCGCTCAAACGAGGCGCGGAACGGCGCGGTGAAATAGGCCAGCTCCTTCGCCACGTTCTCGTCGGTCAGGTGCTCGTCGAAAAGCGCGACGATGTCATTCCGACACGGTAAATCAGGATAGAGGCGCACGCAGCGCAGCAGCAGCCAGTAGCCGTGCACCGCCGAGTGCCAGTCGAAACAGCCGTAGAAAATCGGGTGCAGCTCGCGAGGCGGCAGAACGTCACCGTCATCATTCAGCAGATGCATGATGTGGTTCGGGTATTCCTGGCGCAAATAGGTTAAAGGCATGCGGGCAAACGCGTCAGCCTGATGTTGCGTCAATTCCATAACAGCTCCTTAGCGAAACACGAGGAAATACATGAGGAACACGTTCACCACCAGCAGGGTTAACGCGGTCGGGATCTGGATCTTGATCACCTGATATTTGTCTTTCAGCTCCAGCAGCGCGGCGGGAACGATATTGAAGTTCGCGGCCATTGGCGTCATCAGCGTGCCGCAGTAGCCCGCGTACATGCCGATCGCCAGCAGCGGCGCCGGGTTGCCGTGATGCACGTTGATCAGGAACGGCAAGGCGATCCCCGCGCTCAGCACCGGGAAGGCCGCAAAGGCGTTACCCATGATCATGGTAAACAGCGCCATCCCCACGCAGTAAATGACCACCAGCATGAAGCGGCTGTCCGGGTTCACGAACAGGCTCACCACCTTCTGCACCGAATCACCGGTATTGGCCGCCACGAACACGCCGCCGAGCATGGCCAGCATTTGCGGCAGGATCACCGCCCAGCCGATGGTATCGACAAGACGACGTGACTGGCGAATGGCGTGCAGCGGCGTGCCTTTGGTCAGCCACCAGCCGGTGAGGATCGCCGCAACGCAGGCCACGCACAGCGCCGCCAGAGTGAGCTGTTTCTGGTCGAGAAGGTAAACGCCGCCAATCGACACCCCCTTCAGGAACAGCGTCCCGATTACCGTCACCACCGGGATCATCAGCGCGGGCAGGAACAGCCAGTTTTTAAGGCGGTTTGACGAGGCAATGCGCTCCTCGTCGGAGGCCATGTTATAGTGGCCTTTCCCGACAAGGCCAAAACCCGCCAGCAGCGCGATAGCGATAACGCAACCGCCAACGATCCGGTACGCCAGCGATTTGCCCAGCTCCTGAACCATCAGGTCACCGAACAGGAAGATCCCGCCGAATAAAAACCAGAACAGCGCGGTGGTAAAACGCTTCGGATTAGCGCGGTCGCGCAGGGTCATGACAACCAGCAGCATCACAACAAAGCCGATCAGGTAATACACGCGGTTAATGGTGATAAGCGTCATCATTGCGCGGCCCCCTGCGTACCCTGCTCTGCACGCCAGGCCATGACGTCGCGGCGGATGCTGGCATCCAGGCGCAGCAGGCGCGTCATATGAATAATCAATGCCGCAATGGCGGTGGGAATGGCCCACAGGCCGATATGCAGCGGCTCGATCCCCTCGATCCCGTTTTCCTTAAGAAACGCGTCAATCAGCAGCACCGCACCGAAGGCGATAAAGATATCTTCCCCAAAGAAGACCGCGATGTTATCGCACGCCGCGGCATGGGCCTTGATTTTGTCGCGAATGTGCTGCGGCAGTTCGCCGTATTCGTTCAGCGCTGCCCCTTCGGCCATCGGGGCCAGCAGCGGGCGTACCGTCTGGGCATGGCCGCCGAGCGACATCAGCCCCAGCGCGGCGGTTCCTTCACGCGCCACGAAGTAGAGCATCAGAATACGCGCCGAGGTGGCGCTGGCGATCTTCGCCACCCAGGCCTGGGCGCGCTCTTTAAGCCCGTAATATTCCAGCAGACCAATTACCGGCAGGATCAGGATGAAGGTCGCCAGCGATCGGCTATTGACGAACTTCTCGCCAAAGGTCTCCAGCAGCATCCCGAAATCCATCCCGACCAGCAGGCCCGTCGCCAGACCCGCCACCACGACCACCAGCAGCGGGTTGAAGCGCAGTGCAAAACCAATGACCACGATCGGTATCCCGATCAGCGGCAACAGCGTAGTACCGTCCATAACGTTTACCCTATCGAAAGTGAGCGTTGCGCGCCGACGGCTATTTTTTTAATTTGCGGCGAGCGATGTTGTGTTTTTCGTCAGGCTTCACAAAACCTGCGCTAAAAAGCTATATCTGAACCTCAAAAACATGTAAACAAATTATCAATAAAATGTTCTTATTTTATCGACGAGTTTACATTTCTGGCTAAGGAACGTTATGACCTCGAAAAAGAGTGCTTCACCCGATTGCAACGATATCAACGATGGCCGGATCGTCTCCTCCCGCCATCTGGTGTCGGAGCGCTGCGCGGAACTGTCAGAGCTGGAGTACGCGCTGATCATGACCGGCAACGCGTTTAACAAGTGGATGGTGCGCTGCATGGCCGCAGCCGGAGAGCCGGATATGGGCGCTTTTGACGTTTCGCTGCTGCATCACGTGAACCACCGCGACCGTAAGAAAAAGCTGGCCGATATCTGCTTTGTTCTCAACGTGGAAGATACGCATGTAGTGACCTATGCCCTGAAAAAGCTGGTTAAAACGGGCTACGTGACGAGCGAGAAAGCGGGTAAAGAGCTCTTTTTCTCCACCACGGAGGAAGGGAAAGCGTTGTGCATGAAGTACCGGGACGTGCGCGAAGCGTGTCTAATCGCCATCCATGCGGATAGCGGCATTTCCGGGAAATCGATCGGCGAAACCGCGCAGCTGCTACGCGCGATCTCCTCCCTGTATGACACCGCCGCCCGCGCGGCGGCATCACTCTGAACTACGGACGTCTGAACAGGGTAATGCTGCGTCCGGCCAGTTCGTACTCTACGGTTTCGGTGAACGCTGTCCCGGCGGCAGCGTCATCCGCCGTAGACAGCTCCAGCACCCATCCCCCTTCGCCAAACTGCGGGATCTGGAACGGCACGGTGCCTTCAAACGGATTGAACAGCATCAGCACGTCGTGCCAGATGCCATCCTCCTGCTGAAGATCCGGCCTGCTGATGGAGACCCCGAGCGTTGAGCCTTCATCCCACTGCTCGGCCTGCTGCGGACCGCCTCCGGCATTGAACCAGCGGATCTCGAGCCCGTCGCGCCAGCTCTCACGACGCAGCAACGGCTGCTGCGCGCGCAGGGCAATGAGCCGGCGGGTGAACTCGCGCAGCGCCGCGTCGTTTTTGGACAGCCCCTGCCAGTCGATCCATGAGATCTCGCTGTCCTGGCAGTAGCCGTTGTTGTTACCCTTCTGCGTGCGGCCAAATTCGTCCCCCGCCAGCAGCATCGGCGTACCGTGGGAGAAAAGCAGCGTGGTCAGGAAATTACGCTTCTGCCGTTCGCGGGTGGCGATAATGTCCGGGTTCTCCGTCGGCCCTTCTTCGCCATAGTTGTACGAACGGTTATCGTTATGCCCGTCGTTATTGTCCTCGCCGTTGTCGGCGTTGTGCTTCTCGTTGTACGACACCAGGTCATTCAGCGTAAAGCCGTCGTGGGCGGTGATAAAGTTGACGCTGGCCCACGGGCGACGCCCGCGCAGGTCGTACAGATCCCCGGAGCCCAGCAGACGCGCGGCAAAGTCCGTCGAGACGTTGTCCCCCTTCCAGTACTCGCGCACGGTATCGCGGTATTTGTCGTTCCACTCTCCCCAGCCTGGCGGGAAGCCACCGACCTGATAACCGCCGGGGCCAATATCCCAGGGCTCGCCAATCAGCTTGAGCTTAGAGAGCACCGGATCCTGGGTAACGGCGTCGAAAAAGCCCCCGCGCGGATCGAACCCCTCAGGCTCGCGGCCCAGAATCGTCCCCAGGTCGAAACGAAAACCGTCAATGTGCATGGATTCGGCCCAGTAGCGCAAGGAATCCATCACCATCTGCAGCACGCGCGGGTGCGAGGTATTCACCGTGTTCCCCGTCCCGGTGTCGTTAATGTAATACCGGTGCTGGTCCGGCAGCGTGCGGTAGTAGCTGTAGTTATCAATGCCCTTGAACGAAAGCGTTGGCCCCAGCTCGTTACCTTCCGCCGTGTGGTTGTAGACCACGTCCAGAATCACCTCGATGCCCGCGTCATGATAGGCGCGCACCATGTCGCGAAAGCCCTGGATCCCCGCCGGGCCATAGTAGCGCGACGCCGGAGCAAAAAAGCCGAGCGTGTTATAGCCCCAGAAGTTCTTCAGGCCACGGTCGAGCAGATGCTGGTCGTCCGGGAACCAGTGAACGGGTAGCAGCTCCACCGAGGTAATGCCGAGGCTTTTGATGTAGTCGACCGAGGCTTTGTGTCCCATCCCCTCGAACGTCCCGCGCAGCTCGGGCGGGATGGCCGGGTTCATCTGGGTAAAGCCCTTCACGTGGCTCTCATAGACGACGGTATGCGGCCAGGGCACGTTTGGCCGGTTGTTGTCCTGCCAGTCGAAAGCGTTCGGGTCGATAACCTTGCATTTCGGCGTGAACGGCGCGCTGTCTCGCGTATCGAAGCTAAGATCCAGTTCGTCATGCCCCAGCTCATAGCCGAAATGGGCGTCGTTCCAGTCGATATCGCCCACCAGTTCACGGGCATACGGGTCAATAAGCAGCTTATGCGGGTTAAAGCGGTGACCGTTTTCCGGATCGTAGGGGCCGTAGACGCGATAGCCGTACAGCGCGCCGGGTTTCAGGTCAGGCACATAGCCGTGCCAGACCTCATGGGTATACTCCGGCAGCTCCAGCCGGGCGATTTCTGTTTTCCCGGACGGGTCAAACAGACAGAGCTCCACCCGCTCCGCGTGCGCGGAGAACAGCGCGAAGTTAACGCCCTTCCCGTCATAATTCGCCCCCAACTGCTGGCCATGACCGGCCCGAATTTCAAACGTAGTTTCCTTTGCCATTTTCGTTCTCCACGATTATTCGCAGGTAAGCAGAACCAGTACACATCCCTTTTCTGACGTTAAATGCAGCGTCTCTTGCAGAATGCGGCTTTCACCGCTGAACAGATCCCGATAGCGCTTCCCGGCCAGTTCGTCGGGTATCGCTACCGTGGTATTGACCCACAGCGGATGATTATCGGTGATGCCAAAAACCAGACGCGGTACGGCAACGATCAGCGCCTCCTCGTCTTTAACGCGCGCATAGACAATCAGGTTCTCCTCGCGCTCGCCGGAAACCTTGAGCGGCAGCCAGTCGCCGTAGCGGAAAAGCGCGTCGTAATGCGGTCGAAGCCGAAGCAGCGTGGCGGTGACAAACTGCTTTACCCTGCCGTCCCGCCAGCACGCCGGGTGTTCAAACACTGAAGCATCCGCCGCGCTGAGGTTTTGCACCAGCGCGTTGAAGTCCGGCTCCCGCCGGTTATCCGGGTCGACGAGGCTAAAGTTGAGCGCCTCGCTGCCCTGATAGATATCCGGCACGCCGGGCGCCGTCAGCTTGATGACCGTCTGGCTGAGGCTGTTCATCAGCCCGGCGCGGATAAAGGGCTGCATCACCTCGCTGAAATCGTGCAGGAACGGGGCGTTATCCGGGGAAAGCAGATGCCGCGCATAGCTCAGCACCACGCTCTCATAGCTCTCGTTGCTGTCGATCCAGTCGGTGCGCTGCTTCGCCTCGCGAAGCGCTTTCTCAAGGAAGCCGAGGAAACGCGTCTCCAGCGATGCAAGCCCTTCGGCATCGTCAGGCGACAACGTGGCGGGCCAGACGCCCGCCAGCGCCTGATAGATCATCCAGGTATCGGCGGCGTTCGGCGCGGTGCCGTCGTTGAGAAAACGCACCTGGGTCTGGTTCATCTGCCGCCAGCGGGCGAGATTTTCTCCCCAGCGTTCCGGCGCCTCCGTCAGGGTGTAGAGCCGCGCCCGGGCGTCTTCTCCGCGCTTGGTATCGTGCGTGGAGGTGCCCAGCAGCGCGTCGGGCTGACGGGCGAGACGAATGCGCATCTCCTGGTGAAAGCGGGATAACGAGAACGCGCGCGGCGTCGGGTCAGCGCCCACTTCATTGAGCGCAAGCTCAAGGTTCAGACGGAAAAACAGCGTATCTTCCACCGACTTCGCCATCAGCGGCCCGGTCAGCTGCTGGAAGCGGGTTCTGAAAAGCGCGGCGCAGTCGCGGCAATCTTCCGGCAGATCGCCGGTAAGAATGCGCACAATCAGGCTCAGGGCCGCTTCGGACGTATTTACGCTAGCGACCACGCGGCTAAGCAGCGCCACGTCAGACGGGGTTAATCCCTCGCGAGTGCCATAGGTGCGGTACACCGGAAAGGCGATAAGCAGCTCGCGCAGCGCGTGGCGGATCTCCTCGCGCGGCAGCGCAACGTCATTGCGGCGGGCCAGATCGTCCGCAAGGTTTAGCAGCGTGGTGAACTCGCCCTCAAAATTACGATCGGTCATCAGACCCTTGGCATCGCGCAGTTCGGCGTGGCGATCGACCGTGACGCCCAGCGTCTCGTCGTGGATTGTCTCCAGGCGCGAGAGGTTATCGTCGTCGACCAGCACCTCCGCCAGCGAGGCGATAAACTCGTAGCCGGTGGTGCCGGAAACCGGCCAGTCGGTGGGGAGCTGTTCTCCCTTCGCGAGAATTTTTTCGACCGTGATGTAACAGTCAGGTCCAGCTGTCTGCCGCAGCTTCTGCAAATAACCCAGCGGATCGGCCAGGCCGTCAATATGGTCAATGCGCAGGCCGTCAACCACGCCCGCGTGAACCAGCTCAAGAATGAGACGGTGCGTATCGTCGAAGACCGCCTCGTCTTCAACCCGTACGCCTACAAGACCGGTGATCTCGAAGAAGCGCCGCCATGAGAGCTGCTTCGGCGCTTCCCGCCAGGACATCAGCCGCCAGCTCTGCGCCTCATGAAGTTCGGCGATACTTTTATCCTCGCTGTACGTGCCCGGATTAAGCGGGTACGCCGTGTCGTAATAGACCAGAGAGGCTTTATTCGTGACAGGGTCACGTTTTAACGTGATGGCACCCTTCTCCAGCTCCGCCTCAAAGGTGTCGCCGAGAAATGGCAGCGTAAGCGGGCGCGACGCGTCGATATCGAAATAGCGGAAATAGCGGCTCTGCTGGCCGTATTCAATCACGTCCCGCCACCAGGCGTTTTCCAGCGAGGTGGACATATGGTTCGGGACAATATCCAGAATCAGCCCCATGCCGGCCTGCCTGAGCGCCGCGGCCATGCGGTCAAACCCTTCCCGACCGCCAATCGCGGGGTCAATTTCATTCGGGTTGGTCACGTCATAGCCGTGGGTGGAACCCGTTGTAGCGGTAAACACGGGCGAGGCGTAGAGGTGGCTGATGCCGAGGTCTTTCAGATACGGCACCAGCTCGACAGCGCGGTCAAACGTCATGCCGTTGCGGAACTGAATACGGTACGTGGCGGAAGGGATCATAACGATGCGTCTCCATCAGCAAAGCGAACGACAATACTGTTCAGCGGCAAAACGTCGTTTACCTCCGGCCAGGCGAAGCGCGTCTCCCCTGCGAGCGCGGGCACGTCGACAGGCTTAGGGCCGATATTGAGCGCCAGAGAGAGCGTCCCGGACGGGAAGCGCCAGCTCACCGCCACCATGCCGGGTGCGGTCTCGATCGCCTTGCCCTCAACGATGCCGCCCTGATGCAGAAGCGGAACGATATAGCGATGGCGCAACGTCAGCAGGTGGCGGGTGAAGCGCAGCCACGTTTTCCCTTCGTCGGTAGCAATCTTATGCCAGTCGAGCTTTGAGCGAACGAAGGTGTTAACGTCGTTCGGGTCCGGGACGGCTTCATCGTGCCCGGCGTGGCCGGTAAACTCTTTCGCGCGCCCTTCCCGCACCGCTTTTGCCAGGTCGCCGTGAAAATCGGTGAAGAACAGGAACGGATGCGTTTCACCGAACTCCTCGCCCATAAACAGCAGCGGGATATGGGGAGAGAGCAGCAGCGCGGCAAGCAGCACCCGCGTCCTGTCGGCCCCCGCGAGGGTGATGAGCCGCTCCCCCTGGGCGCGATTCCCGGTCTGATCGTGGTTTTGAATGAAATCGACGAAGAACTGCGGCGGCTGGGTACGGCACTCCACCCCGCGAGATTCTCCGGTTTGCAGCGAAATCTCGCCCTGGTAGACAAACCCTTCCGCCAGCGCACGGGCGAACTTTTTCTCCGGCTCACACGCAAAATCCTGGTAGTAGGCGTGCGTTTCGCCGGTGGCAAACACGTGGGCAGCATTGTGGAAGTCATCATTCCACTCGGCGGTGAACAGCGGCGTGTTGCCCTGTTCATCGCGCGGATGCAGGAAAATCACGTTGCGGCTGTCTTCCGTGGTCAGGTGAACGTGACGGTGCGGGATCGCCTCGCGGATCTTCGCGGCAATCTCCTCCAGAATGTGCGTCCCGGAGCTGTCTTTAATCTGGTCGATGGCATCAAAGCGCAGGCCGTCCAGACGGTACTCCGTCAGCCAGTAGAGCGGTGCGTCGGTGATGTACTGCCTCACCGGCTCGCGCTCGTAAGCGATGCCGTTGCCCCACGGCGTCATCCGCTCCGCATCAAAAAACGCGGGCGACAGCAGAGGGAGATAATTCCCCTCCGGGCCGAAGTGGTTGAGCACGATATCCAGCACCACGGAAAGCCCCAGCCCGTGCGCGGCGTCGATAAACGCGTGAAAATCCTCCGGCGTGCCGTAGGCAGCGTGCGGGGCATACAGCAGCACGCCGTCGTAGCCCCAGCCGCGGGTTCCGCCAAACTGGGAAACGGGCATCACTTCAAGCTGGGTGATACCGAGCTCCGCCAGATAGGGCAGCTTGTCGATGGCCGCCCGGAAGGTGCCCTCCGGGGTAAAGGTGCCGACGTGCAGCTCGTAAATGACCGTCTCTTCCCACGGCCGCCCTGCCCAGTCCCGGTTAACCGGCTGATAGCGTCGGGGATTGATAACAACCGATGGCCCGTTAACGTCGCCCTTTTGCGCGCGCGATGCCGGGTCGGGTACCGTCATGCCGTCCTGCAGGACAAACTGATACTCTGCACCGTGCGTGACGCCAGAAACGTCTGCCTGGAACCAGCCGTGCCCCACCGCCGTCATCGGCACGTCGGTGGCGGCCAGACGTAGCGTAAGTTCTTTCTGTCCTTCTGCCCAGACGCGAAAACGTACCACGTCATCGGAAATAAACTCAGCACCCCACTGCTTTTGAAATGTCCTGAATTCCATTCATTGTCCTCGAATGACCCACATTTTACGCGGAATGAAGTACAAGCTTAGTTCAGGATCACAAGTGCGTGAGATCAGCGGATTTAACCGCGTCGTCTATTCTTTATGAAATAACTCACTATCGGGAATACTATGCAGATTCGAAAAGGATTAAATACGGACCTTGTCCGTCTTGAATGTTGTGACTTTTCTTTCACCATTAGCCACATTGCGCGAGAGCCCTTTATCCATTGTGATTTGCATATTGAAGCCGTCGCCGAGCCCTGGATAAAAACCTACGAACTCGACATCCAAACCCTTGAAAACCATTGCGTTAATCCGGACGCCATATTTCTTGTTGCGGAAACCGATGACGGTGAATTAGCCGGATTTATTACCGCGTCAATCGGCTGGAATAAATTTATTTCAGTGGATTATATTGCCGTTGATCGCACCAGACGCCGAACCGGCGCCGCGCAAAAATTAATGGCTGCCGCGCACGTGTGGGCCCGCAGCGTAAACGCGCCGGGATTACGGCTCGAAACACAAAATGTGAACGTCTCCGCCTGTCTGTTTTACCGTAACTACGGGTTCACCCTGGGCGGGTACGATCGGTATCTCTACAACGCCTTACCGGAAAAAGACGAGGTCGCCCTGTTCTGGTATTACATGCTGGTGTAGCGCCGCAGCCTTCATATTTCTGTCATTGAACTTCATTACGCTTTCGGGATTTTAACCACGGTGTTGAGGAAAGAAGTGTGAATTCAATGGCTAAGGCAGTACTGCTGGCATTACCTGTTCTGAGTGCGACGGCAACGGCCGCTGAGAGTAACCTGTGTGAACCCAAAGCGTACGAAATGGCGCTGCGCTATCAGCAGAAATCGGCAGAGATTATGGCCCTTCAGCTACAAACCTATCGGTTTGCCACCGAGCGTTTCAACGAAAAGTTAAAGGATCTGAAAACGCCTGAAAACTACGCCGTGGTGATGGACCTGGATGAAACGGTGCTGGATAACACCCCTCTGCTGGTGCGCGACATGGCGCAGTGTCACGACTATACGAAATGGGATACCTGGAGCGACTGGGAAAAACAGGGAAAACCCGGCTTAATTCCGGGAGCGAAGGCCTTTCTTGACCACGTGAATCAAAGCAAGGTCCGTATCTACTATGTCTCGGACCGTATGCAGGAAAACAAAGCCGACACGCTGAAGACGTTAAACGCTCTCGGCCTGCCGCAGGTATCTGACGAGAGCGTGCTGCTGGATACGGTCAGCAAGGAAGAGCGCCGTCAGAGCATCCTCAAAAAGCAGCAGATCGTGATGCTGTTCGGCGACAGCCTGCCGGACTTCGCCGTACAGTTCAAAAACAAAAAACCGAGCGAGCAGCAGCGTGAGCTGGTTGAAGCCAGCGCCGAACACTTCGGCAACGACTGGATTGTGCTCCCAAATGCCGCTTATGGTGCCTGGTCCAGGGCCACGCTGGATAGCTGGAACGCACCGCTGAAAAAATAACGCTTTACGGGCCGGGAATGGCTTCACCACCACCCGGCTGTTGCGCTGTGCTATTTATCTCGTTTATAGGTCCTATCATTTCTGAGCAGGTTCTTATAATTTTACGGAGCAGTAAGATGAGCACTTTCAAAGGAGACTCGTATGCTTACCGTGAAAAAACTTGCTCTTTCCACGCTGATTTCCAGTTCATTGCTGTTCTACCCTGCGCTGCAGGCCTCGGCAGAAACGCCGCAGCACGTCGTTAAACAACCGGCGGGCGGTTACAGCGTGCAGGTCGGTGACGTTCTGGTAACGTCGTTTACGGACGGGACCGTTGCGCAGGATCTGCATAAGCTACTGCGCCGTACAACGCCGCAAAACATTGATGCACTTCTCGCGAAAAACTTTCAGACCAACCCGGCGGAAGTGTCCATCAACGCCTTCCTGATTGCGATGCCCGGACATAAAATTCTGGTAGATACGGGATCGGGCCAGCTCTTTGGCCCCGGCAACGGCGGACGTCTGATTGAGAGCCTCGCCACGCAGGGGATTAAACCCGAGGACATTACTGAAGTTCTGCTGACCCACGCCCATTCCGACCACGCGGGCGGCCTGGTGAAAGACGGCAAGGTGGTGTTCAGCAACGCGCGCGTTTTCGTTGGCAAACCGGACGTCGACTTTTTCTTTAACGATGACAATCAGAAGAAAACCGGCTACGGCAAGAACTATTTCGATGTCGCACAGAAGACCTTAAAACCCTATCTTGACGCGGGTAAAGTGGTGCCGTTTAGCGGCACATCGGAGATTCTTCCGGGGCTGACCGGCACGGTTCACCCCGGACATACGCCGGGATCGGCCTTCTACACGCTGACAAGTAAAGGCGAGAAAATCACCTTTGTCGGCGACATCATTCACGCAGCGGCGGTCCAGTTCCCGCAGCCTGCGGTGACCATCACCTACGATGAAGATGAGAACAAAGCGGCAAGCGTACGCGAGCATGCGTTCGCTGACTTTGTGAAAAATAAAGACCTTATTGCCGCGCCCCATCTGCCTTTCCCGGGCATCGGCTATGTGACGAAAGGTGAGAAAGGCGGCTATGCCTGGGTCCCTGTCACCTATACCAACCGGGACGCCAGCGGCGCGAAGTAGAGTGATGTCGCGTATATCTGACATGGACATCGACCTGCTCCTGGCGCTGGACGCCCTGCTTCAGGACAGGAACATCACCCATGCGGCCGCGCGGCTGGGCATCAGCCAGCCCGCGCTCTCTGCCCGACTGGCGCGTCTGCGCACGCTCTTTGGCGAGCCGCTGTTTATTCCCTCCCCACATGGACGTGGGGTGTTACCCACACCGAGAGCGGAGGCGTTGAGGCCACAGGTTGAAAGCGTGCTACGCGGCATCCGCGCGATGTTCGCTCCCACCACGTTTGAGGCGCAAACCAGCAGCCGGACATTTGTTATCGCGCTGCATGAAAACCCGGCGCTGATGCTCGGCACCGCGCTGCTTAACCAGGTGAGTACCGATGCCCCCGGCATCCGCCTGCGCTTCGCCCTGCCGGAGATGGTAGACCTGCCGCAGCAGCTGGAAAACGGTGATGTGGATATCTACATCGGCGTTAGCGCGGGCGCCCATGACGGATGGGTGAGGCGCAAACTTCTCGACGACGCGTTTGCCACCGCCCAGCGCAAAGCTCATCCGCGTGGAACAGGTCCGTTAGATTTGGAAAGCTACTGCGCGCTTTCCCATCTGGTGGTGTCGTCGGCGGGAGATCCCTTTACCGGATTTGTCGACCAAACCCTCGCCGGGCTGGGCTATCAGCGACACGTTGCCATGTCCACCCAGAGCTACGCTATGGCGCCTGCGCTGGTTGCCGGTACCGACCTGGTATGTACCCTGCCGGAACGGATGCTGAAGCAGTTTGCCAGCACGCTGGATATTTTCCCACCGCCGCTGCCGCTCCAGCCGATTACCATCAACATGTACTGGCACCCGAAAAACAGCCAGGATCCGGCGAACGCCTGGCTGCGCGGGCAGCTGCTGCGGGCCGCCGGACGTCAGGTGTGATCGAGCGTGACCAGAAACTTTTTAAGCACTTCTGAACGAATAATCCGGTGGCAAACCAGGGTGAGTTCGCTCTCCCGCAGCCGGTCGAGGATGTCCACGTAGACGACATTCTCAACGCTCACTGCCTTTGCCGACGCGGGCAGCAGCGCCAGCCCAAATCCGGCCGCAACAAGGCTTATCACCGTGGGCACGTCGGTCGCATTTTGCACCACGTCCGGCTGAAAGCCCGCCCCGCTGCAGGCGTCATAGAAGTACTGCTCCAGCCCCATTCCCTCCGGATCGCGCAGCGAGATCCATTTTTCGTCTTTCACCGACGAAAGCGTCAGCGCGGACGATCCGGCGAGCGGATGCTGACGAGAGAGCGCCAGCACCGTTTTCTCCGAGGTGAACGGCCGGCTTTGCAGATCGTCAGGCAGCGACGGCAGCGGCGCGCGGATGATGGCCACGTCCAGCTGGTTGCTCTGCACGGCGGCGTAGAGCGTCTGCACATTTCCCGTCATCAGGGACATGGTAATGGCCGGCCAGCGGCTATGCATCTGGCGCAGCGCGGCGGGTAGCCTGCCGTCAAACATCGCACTCGACACGCACCCCAGGTTTAACTCCCCCTGCTCGCCCCGTGCCGTTTGTCTGGCATCCAGCACCGCCTGCTCGGTCAACGAGATGGCAAGCCGGGCTTTGACCAGAAACGCTTCGCCCGCGGGCGTCAGGGTTAAGCGGCGGTTCGCCCGACTGAAAAGCGTGACGCCTAAACGTTCTTCCAGCGCCTTTATCTGCTGGCTCAGCGCCGGTTGGGCGATGTTCAGACGCTCGGCGGCCCGGTGCATGTGGAGCTCTTCGGCAACGACAATGAAGTGGCGCATCTGACGAAACTGCACGAGACGTCTCCCTGTATTGATATAAATTTACTTATCAATTTAACAGAAATGATGTAATTGATGCTATTGGTCTTTGCCAGAAAAATGGAGGTATTCAACCGAGGGAGGAAAATATGGAAAATCAAGTCAACGATCTCCGCAGCGCCATCGCCTTACTGCAGCGCCACGAAGGCCAGTATATTGAAACCGATCATCCGGTCGATCCCAACGCGGAACTGGCGGGTGTCTATCGCCATATCGGCGCAGGCGGCACGGTAAAACGTCCGACCCGCACGGGTCCGGCCATGATGTTCAACAGCGTTAAGGGCTATCCGGGCTCCCGCATTCTGGTGGGCATGCACGCCAGCCGAGAGCGCGCGGCGCTGCTGTTAGGCTGCGAACCGTCTGAACTGGCAAAACACGTTGGCCATGCGGTGAAAAAGCCGATAGCCCCCGTCGTCGTCCCGGCCTCGCAGGCGCCGTGTCAGGAGCAGGTTTTCTACGCTGACGATCCTGACTTCGATCTTCGCAAATTGCTTCCGGCACCGACCAATACGCCAATTGATGCCGGTCCGTTTTTCTGCCTGGGGCTGGTGCTGGCAAGCGATCCGGAAGACAGCTCGCTGACGGATGTCACCATTCACCGCCTCTGCGTGCAGGAGCGCGACGAGCTTTCCATGTTCCTTGCCGCCGGGCGACATATCGAAGTCTTCCGTAAAAAAGCGGAGGATGCCGGAAAACCGCTGCCGGTGACGATCAACATGGGTCTCGACCCCGCCATCTATATCGGCGCATGCTTTGAGGCCCCTACCACGCCGTTTGGCTACAACGAGCTGGGCGTCGCCGGGGCGCTGCGCCAGCAGCCGGTCGAGCTGGTGCAGGGCGTGGAGGTCAAAGAGAAAGCCATCGCACGGGCGGAAATCATCATCGAAGGCGAACTGCTTCCGGGCGTGCGCGTAAGAGAGGATCAGCATACCAATACCGGCCACGCAATGCCGGAGTTCCCGGGCTACTGCGGTGAGGCGAATCCCTCCCTGCCGGTGATCAAAGTGAAAGCGGTGACCATGCGCAACCACGCGATCCTGCAGACGCTGGTGGGACCGGGGGAAGAACATACCACGCTGGCCGGACTGCCGACCGAGGCCAGCATCCGTAATGCCGTTGAAGAGGCAATTCCGGGCTTCCTGCAAAACGTCTATGCCCATACCGCGGGCGGCGGTAAGTTCCTCGGCATATTGCAGGTGAAAAAACGCCAGCCGTCAGACGAAGGACGCCAGGGCCAGGCGGCGCTCATCGCCTTAGCCACCTATTCGGAGCTGAAAAACATTATTCTTGTCGACGAAGATGTGGATATTTTCGACAGCGACGACATCCTGTGGGCGATGACGACGCGCATGCAGGGCGATGTGAGCATCACCAATATTCCGGGGATCCGCGGCCACCAGCTGGATCCGTCCCAGTCGCCGGAGTACAGCACCTCGATTCGCGGCAACGGCATCTCCTGCAAGACGATCTTCGACTGCACGGTGCCGTGGGCGCTGAAGGACCGCTTCGAGCGCGCGCCGTTTATGGAAGTGGATCCACGTCCGTGGGCGCCGGAGCTGTTTGCCGATAAGAAATAAAATCACGCGCGTATGGCCCGCAGATCATACGCGTATTTTCTTTTCAAGCGTGGCGATATTTTCACCCGCCACGCGTTCAACAGTGAAACGATCGACGCTCAGCAATATGAGCATCAGCCCCCTGCCGCTCTCCAGCAGCGGCGACATTTCGCAGAAACGGTCTCGCCGGGCGATCTCAAGACGCTCCTGCGGGAATGCGTCACCCGCGTCAGTAAAAACAAGGCTGACGTCATTGCCGCGGATGGCGAACTGTACGCTAAAGACGCTCGAATTATCCTCATGAAGCGCGTAGCGGATGATATTCGTTGCCACTTCACAAACGGCGAGATCGAAGGCGAAACGCCACTCGTCATCGACGGGAAGCGCGCTCAGCCTGTCTCTCAGCCAGTCGGACAGCGGCGTCAGGGACGCGATCGCCGCCGGAAATTCAGCATGCTCTGGCCTCTGCATCTACTGCCCCAGCTGCGCAAGCGCGCTATGTTTATCCGGATAGATACGGAAGATGCGATCCATTCGGGTCAGGGTGAACATGTTCATGATCCCGGGGTTCAGAGAGCACAGCGCCATGTCGCCTTTCCCGTTCATCAGCTTAAACAACGACACCAGCATCCCCAGCCCGCTGCTGTCGATGAAATCCACTTTGCTAAAGTCGACGATTAAGGCTTTACGATCGCTGCCGATTTCCTCCGTCACGGACGCTTTAAACGTCGCAGCAACGGAGGCGTCCAGCCGTCGGACCGCGGGCGTGAGAATGTTGGCATGCGGTAATCGTTCGGTGTTAATTATCATTCTGTTCTCCCTGACGCTCAATCACGAGCAGTGACACGTCATCGGTTAAGGCGATCGGTTCATCACGATTTGCATTGCGCCAGCCGGTCAGGTGGTCACCGAACCGCGGCAGGAGCTGGTCAACGGGGAGCCGGGCATGCTCATGAAGCCAGCGTTCGAGACGTTGCGGGCCAAACTGCTCGCCGCTGACGTTCTCACACTCGGTAATACCGTCACTGAATAAGCATAAGCGATCCCCCGGATGGAGGGTAAACGCGACGTCTTCCCAGCTCAGATCCGGGATTAGCCCGACCGGCGGTCCGCCATCGCCCACGGACGTGACGGCGCTGTCCGCATTCACAATGAAGGGAGTAGGATGCCCGGCCTGGCACAGCCACCCTTCGCCAGTCTCTGGATCGATCACGCCGTAAATGAGCGTGAAATAACTGGTGATGTCGCTCTCTTCACTGCAAAAGCGGCTGTTCAACATCCTGACAACCTCCGCAGGTGACTGAATCCCCCCCTCTTCCGTAAACAGAAAGCGATCCACCACCCGGCCATGTAAAAACTGGCGAGCCACCGCGAGGGACATCATCGCGGCCCCCACGCCATGACCCGAGACATCAACGCAATAGAATCCCAAATGTGAATCCAGAGGGAAAATATTGAACACATCGCCCGAAACCCAGGCTGAAGGCAGGAAAAGCCAGTCGGAGAAGTAGTCGCCATAGCGTAAGCGGCGTGAAGGCAGCACCGAGTGCTGAACGCGCGCAGCCAGTTCCAGATCTTTTTCAATCTGATGCAACGCTTCACTCAGGCGCTTGTTGTGCGCCGCGAGGGTCGCCTCCAGCGTCAGAATACGGACCCCGGCATGGAGCCGCGCCCGCAGTTCAGCCTGCTCAACGGGCTTACTCAAAAAATCATCCGCTCCGGCATCAAACCCCTGCGTCACGTCCCCGGCATTCTCGCGGGCCGTCAACAGGATGATATACACGTAGCGGCCAAACTGACGGTTGCGGATGGTCTGACACAGCGTCAGTCCGTCCATTTCCGGCATTTCCCAGTCGCTTATCACCATGCTGACCGGCTGGCTGGACAAGATTTCCAGCGCGTCGACACCATTTTCCGCCTCGCTCACGAGATACCCCCACTGGGTGAGCATCCGTGAGAGTAGACGACGATAAATCAGCGAATCTTCAACGATTAACACGTGCAACGCCGACATACATCCCTCCTAAAGCGGTAAGAACCAGATGAGGCTCACGGTCCCTTCCCTGAATTTTGCATTCCCGTTGCCGTGCCCCGGATAGCGCGTTCCCGCATAGTTCGCGTACTGGATGGAGAACGAACCCGGCGTATAGCCGGCATAACCGAAGCTGTAGCTGTAATCGCCGTTCCAGGGCTGCTGCTGGCTGCTGTCCGGAAACCAGAATGCCGTCGCGCGAACGAAGAAATGTTGTTTGAAGGTGTAGCCGCAGCCGCCGAGCATGACGTTTTTATTTTTGCGGATGTCATCGCTGCTGAGGTCGTAGTAGCGCGGTACCCAGCTGTACCCGACCTGGCAAATGATGGAATCCCCTTTATTAATCAGGAGCGTGTTTTCAACCGGTTTCGGTAGCGAAAACTTATAGGCCAGCGTGAAGGCGCCCTGTTCGAAATAGGTGTGTCGTCGGCTGCCCGATGTCCAGAAATGGTTATCGCCGTAGTTGCTGTAAACCAGACTCACGGTGTTGGCGTGCCAGTCATCGTAGCCGAAGCTGTAGCGAAAATCGGCGGTGTAGCGGCTGGTGTCTCTGACCGGCAGTCGGGACGTAATGTTGGCAAACCAGAAGCTGTAGGGGGAATACTGAAGGCTGAGATTCAGCGTCTGGTTAATCTTTTTCTTTTCCGTGGCGGTGTCTGAACTGTTAGGAATGCTCATCCACTGCTCTTTCAGTCCCGAGCTAAAGCTCAACGCACCTGAGAATTTCTTGTCGTTACCCGAGAACAGGCGCCCCCAACGGCTGGTAAAAACGCCTGCCTGAACGGGTTCACCGTTCTTATCGCGCAGAGTTTCTTTATCACTGCTTTGCGCCGCCTCCGCGGCGGGTATCGCGGCGAGCAGCACGCCCGCCAGAAGCCATTTTTCGCGCATAACCGCCATCCTTAGTTAGGTATCCAGCGTGCACCGACGTCGTATTTTGCCATCAGCCACAAAATACCCAGTGCCGCCGCATGCACTAACGTGTTCTCTATCCAGGCATGACGCCATAAATCGAAGGTGATGAGCTGACTCACCAGCAGCACCACGTAAACATGCAAAATAAAGGTATAGAGCGAGTGCTGCCCTAGCGGGATCAGGAACCATCCCAGCAGGCGGTTGAGCGGCGTCCAGCAATACGTCAGCACCAGGTAGACGGTGACCATCAGGGCGATATCGTTCAATACCCGCACCGGGCCCAGCCCATTCTTCGCCGCCCAGGTGTGATAAAACGAATTGAAGCTGTCAGGCGGGATGACGTGCATCAGCAGCGCGGGCGGCATAAACGGGTTGGTATGGTTCTGGGCGACAAATCCCAGCACCAGCGACACCATGACCAGCGCCACCACCACCCCTTTCCCCGGGGGCGTCCGGGCGAACGAGAGCAGTTCGGCTTTATACCAGCCGCTGGCCATGCCCAGCACAAAGATGAACTGCCAGGCGAGCAGCGGGAAGGCAAATTCGAACTCCGACGGCGTCAGCCGAAGCGGCCACCGCTGCCACAGGCTGTACCCCAGCAGCGACAGCCCTAACAGCCACCAGACTTTTCCTTTCTGCAGCATCCCTAAAAATAGCGGGCTGAGTAGCAGCAAAAAAATATAGAGTCCGAGAATTTGCGTCTGGTGGGGGCCGATCTGCAAATAAAGAATAATGTTGAACCAGGTCTCTTTAATCTGCGGCGTCACAGGATAAAGCGACCAGCTTTGACCCGAAAAGCGGTCGGTAAAATGGGTGACCTCGAAAACGTTAATATGTGGGATATAGGCCAGCAGAATAAACGACACTATGATAATGATATTTACGCGATATATTTTCCACGCCCTGAGATAAAGCCCCCAGGAAACCGTGAGCAAAACCACTTTTTGCAGACGCGCGCGATTCAGCATTCCCAGCATAAACCCGGAGAGAATGACAAAGCCTTCTGCACCTGTTGTTAACCCAAAACGCTCCCAGGAGAATATATTAAATACCGACATTACCTCCGTATGCGCCACGACCATCATGACGAGGGCAATGCCGCGCATAAAGTCAATTCTCAGGTCACGGGCACCTGCAACGGAATACCTCCATGTTATTGATTTGGCGTCATCTTCTTGCGCGATCGACGGCGCAACATGGCTCATAGGGTGTCCTTTGCCTGAAAACGAAAATTAAGGTCTAAATAAAGTAGATAGTCTAAAGGAATAGTAACTGCAATTTATCACCGGCAGATGAAACATATTAAGCAGAATTAAATCCAAATTAACCACCACTTCATATTAATAAAAACGACGCTGGACACTTTTATTCGGCGTTCTACACTTATCTTAAATCTTGTTTACTCGCTATTTTCTTTCGCTTTTGGGCAACTGCCTGCGCAGCAGAATGGGTCTGCATTTTCACGGAATCAGGAACGCCGGAACTATGGATTTTTATTTTTCCCGTTTTGAACATCGTCGTCCTCCGGAACCGTTAACAACACCGCGTTGGGTCATGATGACCTGGCAGGTATTAGCGGTCGCGGCGCTTATTCTGGGTGCAAATTATATTTACTGGCGCTGGACCGCCTCCCTGAATACTGACGCACTATGGTATGCCATACCGCTGGTCCTCGCCGAAACGCTGGCGTGGATAGGGACCGTGCTGTTTACCATCAACTTATGGAAAGAACAGGATCCCCCCCAGTGTCCGCCCCCCGGCGAAATCAACGAATGCCTGTTTCCGGAAGAGGCCGTAGAACCTCGTCCTGTTAAAGTGGATTTGTTCATTGCCACCTACTCGGAAGACACCGAGCTGGTCAGGCTGTCCATTCGCGACGCCCTGAAGATGGCCTACCCGTACCCGATTGACTACCGGATCCACGTGCTTGATGACGGCCGCCGCCCGGAGATGAAAGCCGTCTGCGACGAGGAAGGCGTTAACTATATTAGCCGCCAGACCAACATCGGCTTTAAGGCCGGCAACCTGCGCAACGGTCTTGAGCAAACCGACGGTGATTTTATTGTTATCTGCGACGCCGATACCCGCGTATTTCCCACCCTGCTCAGCCATACGCTGGGCTATTTTCGCGATCCGGACGTGGCCTGGGTGCAGACGCCGCAGTGGTTCTTCGACCTTCCGGAAGGAGAAAATCTGTCACGCTGGGGCCAGCGAAAAGCCGGAAAAGTGGGCTACGGTCTGGGCTGGCTGATTCAAAAGTGCGTTGGCCCGGTGACCGTAGGCCGCGACCCGTTTTTTAACGATCCGCGCATGTTCTATGACGTGATCCTGCGGCGGCGCAACTGGGCGAACGCGGCTTTCTGCTGCGGCGCGGCCTCCATCCACCGGCGCGAGGCGGTCATGCAGGCCGCGCTGAGAAGCTACGTCTGGTCCGTCGAAGAGGAGATCCATCGCCACACCCGCGACATCCGCGATGAAGAAACCCGCGAAGCGCTGCAGGAGGCGATGCGCCCGCACGTGGCGTTTGACACCGAGCTCACCCCCTACAAATTTCACGTCTCCGAAGATATTTACACCTCAGTGCTGCTGCACGGTGACGCCGCGCGACGCTGGCGCTCGGTCATGCATCCGCGGGTGGAGTCGAAGATGCTCTCTCCGCAGGATATGCTGACCTGGATGATCCAGCGCTTTAAATACGCCGCCGGCTCGCTGGATATTTTGTTCCATGACAATATCTTCAGCCGTCGCCGCTTCCGGCTTTCCCTCCCCCAGACGCTGATGTATGCCACCACCTTCTGGTCTTACATGGCCTGCGTGTGGAACACGGTATTTTTAATTTCGCCCATTATCTATCTGTTCACCGGCATTCCGCCGGTATCCGCATGGTCGACGCCGTTCTATCTCCACTTTCTCCCCTTTTTTATCTTCTCTGAACTGGCGTTTATGTTCGGGACATGGGGGATCTCGGCCTGGGACGGCAGGGCCTCTTACCTCTCCTTCTTTTCCATGAACCTGCGCGCGCTCAATACCGTGCTGCGGGGCGAGCAGATCAAATTTCACGTCACGCCAAAAGAGCGGCAGACGGGCCGTTTTCTCTACCTGGTGAAGCCGCAGATTGCCATTGTGGTGCTGACCCTCGCAGGGCTTATCTGGGGCGGTATTCAGGTGGCGCGTGGACAGGTGGACGACCCCTCCGGCTACGTCATCAATATTTTCTGGGGAGGGGTGAACATCGCCGCCATGCTGCCGCTGATTTTCGCGGCCATGTGGACGCCCGCCGAAGAGGATGAGGTCACCCAATGAGGATACGTGATGCCCTGCTGCCCGCGCGCAGCTACCTCACCATTTTGCTCGGGTTCCTGCTCGGCTTTGCCATTGTGGTCTGGGTGGAGAAACAGATGCCCACGCGCGTGGAAAGCAGCGGCGGCATCGCGCTCAGCAAAGACTTCCCGCCGCTGCCTGCGAAACGCGCCCTGACCTATGACGAAGCCATCTGGGCGCGGGTCGCCTGGCAATACTACGTGAATAATACCCAGCCAAACGGGCTGGCGAATGCCAGCGACGGTGAACCCTGGCTGAGCCTCTGGAGCGTGGGAAGCTACCTGTTGGCGACCGCTGCCGCAGAGCAGCTCAACATTATTTCCGCCGATGAGTTCGACGAGAGGATCGGTACAGCCCTGTTCGCGCTGGGGCAGCTGCCGCTCAACGAGCGAGGCCTCCCAGCCGCGTATTACCATGCGGATACCCTAAAAATCCTCGGCAAACCCGACGCCTCGGCAATTGGGCTGAGCCGCCTGCTGACGGCGCTTCAGACCCTCCTGTGGCGCTATCCTCAGCACGCGGCGGCTATCCACGATCTCTTCAGCCTCTGGAACACCGGCGCTCTGATTGAACATAACGTCCAAAGCCAGGCGGCCGTGCCGCTCCATCACTGGACGCTGACCGATGACGAACAGCGGGACAGCTTTGGCTACCGTCTCTATGCCAGCCATACGCTGCGCCTGATTGACAGCGCGGCAGGCCTCGCGGTAACCAACCCGCCTGAAGGGCAAAAGATGATCGATCTGGACGGCGTGATGGTGCCGGATGAAGGGCTACGCACTCCCTGGGGCAAGCAAACCTCCCTGATCAGTCTCCCCTACCTGTTAACCGGCCTTGAACTGGGCTTTGACGCGCAGAGCGCTGAGATTGCGTGGCGGATTATGCAGATCCAGCAGCGGCGTCATAGCCTGCGCAGCCCAAAACCCCCTGTCAGCACGGATTACGCCGAACCGGCGCCGGATTACGTCAACGATCTGCCGAACAGGCAGCCGGTACAGGCGCGCAACCTGCGCGACGAGGTGCCGGAGAAAGTGGCAATTACCTCCACCCGCACCGCGTTTGCCTGGTATGCCCTGTTCCGCAACAGCTGGAGCGAAGCGCTGCGCCAGCAGGTTCTGCCGCTTCAGGTACCGGGTAAAGGCTGGCAGCGCGGATTAAATCTCAACAACAGCGTCAATGCCGTCGTGGACGCCGATACCAATGCCATTGTGCTGGAAAGTCTGTCTTACATCGCGCATGGTCAGATGCTCTGTCTGGCCTGCCTCTACACTTCCCCCTCAGCAGGAGCAACGCCATGAAGCCACGATCCTCGATCCTTTTCCACCTGCTCACGGGAATAACGATCTGCTGGCTGGCGTTATCGACCGTGCGTGCTGACACCGAGCTTCCTGCATCAGGTTACTCCCCGCGCAGCGGCGAGCTGACGGTCCGAGAGATGACCATCGCGAAAAACGCCTGGCAGTATTTCGTCACCAACTATCAGCCCACGACGGGCCTGGTGAATGCGGTCAACAAATTTCCCTCCACCACCATGTGGGACAGCGCCTCCTATCTGGCCGCCCTGACGGCGGCGCGCGAGCTCGGGATCATTGATAAAGCGGAATTTGACCGCCGGATGCTGAAATTTCTCGCCACGTTAAACACCCTGGTACTGTTCCGCAACGAGCTACCCAACAAGGCCTATAACACCATCAGCGCCCAGAAGGTGGACTACACCAACAAGCCCGGCGAAATTGGCTTCTCAGCGCTGGATATCGGGCGAATGCTGGTCTGGCTGAAAATCGTCAAAGAGCGCTATCCGGAATACGGCAACAGCATTGATAACGTGGTGCTCGGCTGGGATTTCAGCCACGCGATCGACCCCTGCGGCACGCTGTACGGGGCCTATCTCGAGAACGGCCAGCCGAAGTACGTTCAGGAAGGTCGGCTGGGCTATGAAGAGTACGGTGCGGCCGGGTTCCAGCTTTGGGGGTTTAACACCTGTAAAGCCAGCCGTCCGCAGCCTTACGAGCTGGCCGAAATCTACTGCGTGCTGGTCCCGTACGATACGCGTGACCCGCGCAACACGTCGCAGCATAACTACGTGGTGACGGAATCCTACCTGCTCTACGGGCTGGAGTTCGGCTTTGATAAACCGACCGACCGGGATAACGCCCCGCGCGACTACTCCCTGACGTGGATGAAAAACTTTGCTGACCGCGTTTATCAGGCTCAGGAGAACCGCTATACCATTACCGGCGTCCTCACCGCGCGCTCCGAGCACCAGCTCGATAAGGCCCCTTACTTCGTCTATGACACCGTCTTCAGCGACGGATACAACTGGAACACCATTACCGATAAAGGCCAGTTCGTCCCCAACGCTGCCGCGATATCGCTGAAGGCGGCGCTGGGCATGTGGGTGTTGTGGAACTCTCCCTATACCGACCGCCTGCTGAATACGATTGAGAATGCCAACGAAGAGGGAAAAGGCTACTACGAAGGGCTGTATGAAAACGGTGACGGCCCGATCAAAGAGTTCACCGCGAACAATAACGGCATTATGCTGGAAGCCCTGCTGTTCAAGAAAGAGGGAAAACTGCTGGCCTTCAACACCGACAACCCAAAGAGCAAGGATTTTGCCCCCTCGCTGTGGGATCGCAAGCTGCTCGATCAGTTTGAAGAGAACAACGCGCTGCGCAGCCGTCCGTTCCTTAGCAGCACACCGGCCATAAAAAGCTGGTGCGACCGGACCGGCGTCACGCAGCGTACCAAACCCGCCTGTCAGGCCTGTCAGTGCGCGTCATGCAGCGTGGACGAGCCCGTTAAACTGCCTCCGGTGACTGCGCAATGCTTAAAACCTTAGCCAGAGGGCTCGCGGGATTACTCCTTGCAGGCGGGGTCATCTTTGCCCTGTTTGGCCATCAGGGAGCAGGTTGGCGCTGGCTAATCCACGGCGGCTGGCACTCCAGCGCGCGTATCGCCGCCCTGACGCCGGAAGAGCAGACGTGGGCGACGATCGCCTGGCGCTATTTCGTCAATAATACCCAGCCGCAAACGGGCCTGGTCAACGGGAGCGACAAACAGCCCCGCGTCACGCTCTGGCAAATGGGCGATACGCTTATCGCCCTGCTGGCGGCAAAAGAGCTGGGACTGATTGAGGACGCCGAGTATGACGCTCGCTTAACCCGTCTCATGGGCACCCTTAACCGCCTGATGCTGACCGATGCCCGAACGCCGGGTCGACTCTATTCCAGCCAGACGGCGACGCCAGTCGACTTTAGCGGCAAGCCCAGCAAAAACGGCTGGTCCGCGCGCGACATGGCGCGTCTGATGCTCGCCCTGCGCCTTACCGCAGAGCGGGAGCCGCAGTACAGCGAATACCTGGATAAAATTATCCTGCGCTGGAATTTCTGCCCGGTCATCGATAGCGAAGGCGAGCTATGGTCCTCTTCCCTGCAAAACGGTCAGCCGGTCGTGCGGGAGGAACTGCGGCTGGGCGAAAGTGAATATGCCGCGACGGCGTTTCAGCTGTGGGGATTTTCCCCGGATAAAGCGTTTACGCCCCCGGCGCACCACGTCATCATCGCCCAGCGGCGTCTGGCCGTCGATGCCCGCGATCCGCGCACCACGTGGCAGCCCTCTCTGATTACCACCCTTCCCTATATGCTGCCGGGCCTGGAGTTTGGCTGGGAGCCAGAAGGCGTTGCGGCCGATCTGCAACAGCGTCTTCGCAAGCAGGCCGAAAACGTCTGGCTGAGCCAGAAGACCCGCTGGGAGACCGATAAAATCCTGACGGCCAGGGCAGATTTCACGCTCTCTCAGGCGCCCTGGCATATCCAGGATACCGTCTGGGGAAATGGCTATGCCTGGAACTCAGTCGGAGACGATGGCCGGGACTACACCCGTTTCGCACAGGTATCGACCAAAGCGGTTTTTGCCCTGTGGGCGCTGTGGGACACCCCGTACACCGACGTGCTGATGACGGTCACCAAACACCTTAACGATCCGCAGAAAGGCTGGTATGAAGGCCGTCAGGAAGCCACGGGCGATACCAACGCTGCCTTAACCCTCTCGACCAACGCCACGGTGCTGGAAGCCCTTTTCTTTAAACACAACGCCGGGCCTCTGTTTGACGTGCGTCGGTCGAAGAAAGAGAGCTACTTCTCACGCCGTCTGGCAGAGCAATACACGCCCATCGGGCACTGTCTGCCGGGCGAAAGCACCCTAAGGAGGACGCCGTGAAGTTCTATCGCGATCTGTTCGAATCCAGCCTGAACCGCGTCTTTCCGAATAATGAAAAAACCGCGTTTTTTCAGACGTTCTATGACGCCTTCGTCCACATGTCCCCCGAAACCGAGGCGCATTTTTCTCGTCTGCCGGATCGGGAGGGCCAGCAGACCCTGTTTAAAAGCTTCTTCGCCATGCTTGCGGTCGACGGCGCCCTGATCGTCCCTGATTTTCTCGAGCGCCTGGCGCGGGAGCAAAGCGACGACGGCCTCCACCTTCCCCCGCGTTTTTTTGCCCTTTGGCGCGAAGCGATGTTGAATGCGGTGAGCCTGCGCGATCCGCAGTGCGACGATGAGATCCTCACCGCCTGGGCCATGGCGATCGCGCCCGGGCTGGAATACCTTCGCCGACAGGCAGAACTGCACTACCGCGCGTAGGGGGAATCACGATGAGTTCATTCACGTACGATCTTAACGCGCTGCCGGCCGCCGTCATGATTTATGACCGCGAGGAACGCCTGCAGGCCTGGAATCACAACGTTGCCCTCTTTTATCCGGTCATAACCCCGTGGCTGACGGTGGGAACGACTCTTGAAGCGCTGGCGGAACGCTTTATCGATGCCGTTTACAACGTCGATCCCGGCCTGCGCCAGACGCTGCGCGAGTCGATCGTGCGCAACTGTCGGCAGGATAAACACTGCGAGGTGCGCCAGGCGGGCCAGCGGCGGATCTTCGTCCAGCATCAGCGGCTTGCGGACGGCGGTATTGTCAGCCTGCACAGCGATGTTACGGAGCTGGATGAAGCGCAGCGCGCGCGCCACCAGCTGCATGACGACTTTCTGCTGACGGCGGAATCCATTCATATCGGGATCTGGGACTGGCAGGTTTCCGGCGACACGCTCCAGGTCAACGATACCCTGCTTGCCATGCTGGGCCAGTCGCGCACACAGTGGCGATATCCGGTGCGTTTTCTCCTCAATCAGGTCCACGAGGACGATCGCGCAGCGCTACGCAAGGCGCTGCACGCTTCGAAGCAGGATCATCGTCCGGTCTTTGAATGTGAAATTCGCGTGCATCACCCTACCGAAGGACTGCGCTGGATGCTGCTGTCCGGCCAGGTGGTTACGCTCTCCATTGAGGGGAACGCCGAGCGCGTCATTGGCACGCTGCAGGATATAACGCGGCGCAAAGAGGCTGAAATTCAGGCGTTCGCCTCGGCCATTGAGGCACAAAAAGCCAATGAGGCAAAAGGCGCGTTCCTGGCGAATATGAGCCATGAAATTCGTACCCCGATGAACGGCATTATTGGCATGACCCAGCTGTGCCTGGATACGTCTCTCAGTGCCGACCAGCGCGACTATCTGACCCTGGTGATGAGCTCTGCCCAGTCTCTGCTGCATATCATCAACGATATTCTCGACTTTTCCCGAATTGAAGCCGGCAAAGTGGAGCTGGAGACGGAACCCGTACCTGTCCGCCCCTTTATTCAGTCGCTCATTCGCCCGCACATGCCGGGGGCGAGCGAAAAAGGCATCGAGCTGTTGGTTGATATTGCGCCCGACGTTCCCGACGTGCTGCTGGTTGACGGCGCGCGGCTGCGCCAAATCCTGACCAATCTGCTAGGCAACGCGCTGAAATTTACCCATCAGGGAGAAGTTATCCTGGTGGTTGAGCCCGGCGATAGCGCGAATCGATGGCGTTTTCGCGTGCGCGACAGCGGCATTGGCATACCGGCAGATAAGCAGAAGGCTATTTTTGAAGCCTTCAGCCAGGCGGATAACTCAACCACCCGCCGCTATGGCGGTACGGGGCTCGGGCTAACCATCTCGGCAAGACTGGTTGCGGCCATGGGGGGCGAATTAACGGTCTCCAGCGAGCCGGGAAAAGGCAGCGAATTTTCGTTCTCGCTGCCCCTGGCGGCGCAGACCCTTGCGCCCGGAGAGCGCCCACATAGCCAGCGCTTTAACGGTGAACCCGTGCTGGTGGTTGATGATAACGCGACCAACCTGCGGCTGCTGGCCGCGATGCTCAGCCAGATGGGACTGAAACCCACCTGCGTTAACAACGCCAGCGAGGCCATTGACCGGGTTAGAACGGGAACGGCGTGGCCCCTGATCCTGCTGGACGCGCAGATGCCGGATATGGACGGCGTGTCTCTGGCCCTTGAGCTTTCGGTTCTGCCGCAGGTTGCTGAAAGCCATATCATCATGCTGAGCTCCATGAGCCGACATTTTGATATCAATATGCTGAAGCGGATCGGAATCAAGAACTATCTGCATAAGCCTATCGCCCAGGATGAATTACATCAGGCGATTGCCGCCGCGTTTGAACGTTCGCCGGCACCCGTGGGTGAAAGCACGCCCGCGCCTGTCGCCTCGCCTGCAGCCACGGGACTGCGGATCCTGCTGGCTGAAGATAATCTGGTCAACCAGAAGGTCGCCGCGCGCCTGCTCGAGCGGCTCGGCCATAGCTGTCAGATCGTCGACAATGGCGTCGCGCTGCTGGAACGCTGGCGCGCGGATACGTGGGACGTTTTACTGATCGACCTTCAGATGCCAGAGATGGACGGTGAGACCGCCATTCGCCTGCTTCGTGAAGAAGAGCAGTCCCGGCCCGGACCGCCTCAGCCCACCGTCGCCATGACCGCACACGCCATGCAGGGGGATAAAGAGCGCTGCCTGAATATGGGGTTCGACGGCTACATTGCCAAACCCATCAGCCAGGAGCGTCTCGCTGAAGAGATTGCCCGCGTGCGCCAGCACCACGAAGACGCCTCCGGTTTTCCGGATGAAGCACGCCTGCTGAAGCAGTGCGCTGACGATCCCACCCTGGTACAGGAGCTGCTGGCCCTGTTTGGCGAAGGGCTAAATGAAGCAATCAAAACCATTACCCAGGTGATCGACAGCAACGACCGCGAGGCGCTGCGACGCGCGGCCCACAAGCTGCGCGGAGAAGCCGTCACCCTGGACTTCAGCACGCTCGCACAGCAGCTGCAGGTGCTGGAAAGCGACGCGCATACGCTGGATGGGCGCCAGCTTGCGGCCCTGAAAGAAAATCTTCGCCAGGAATCGCTGCGCCTGAAGGCGTGGCTCAACGCGCGGGGGGTAAACAAATGAACGCTCGCAACTGCACGCTGCTCGTTGCCCTGTTGACCACCCACGCGGTGGCGAACTCTGCGCCGGTCAGCTGGTCTCTGGCCGGAGAATGGCAGGTACAGGATGCCAATGACAGCGCACATCCTGCCGCATCAGGCTGGCACCCGCTTCAGGTTCCTGCCAACTGGTACAGCGCCGGGTACGATCATCAGGGCGCGCTGTGGTACAGGCACGCGTTTTCCCTGCCCGTGCAGCCCCCCGACGTGATGAGTACCCTGGTGTTTGACGGCGTCGATTACCTGGCAGAGGTGACCCTGAACGGCCAGCCGCTGGGCAAGCATGAGGGCTACTTTCAACGCTTTTCGCTGGACGCCAGCCCGGCGTTACAACGTCACAATCGACTCGTCGTCAGGGTAGACAGCCCCTACGAAGATCCGCACAAGATCTGGCCTTTGCATAAAACGGTCATGAAGGGGGTTCTGAATCAGCATGACACGCGTCCCGGTGGCGCCTGGTCGCCGGAAGGACAGGACGCTAACTCGGGCGGCATCTGGGCACCGGTCCGGCTGCACCTTAGCCGGGGCGCCACCCTTGATGAGACCATCCTGCGGCCCGACTGGTCGAAGGGGCTGACTCGCCCGACGCTAAAAGCGGAGATTCGCTATCGCGCGCTCGGTCAGGGCCCGGCGACCGTGCGGCTCACCGCCACACCCGCCAACTTCAGCGGCATGCCCTATCAGGCTGACTTTCCGGTTACCCTCGAAAGCGGTGCCCATTCCGTGCAGGTGATGCTGCCCATGCCGAAGGCAAAGCTGTGGTGGCCGATCGGCACGGGGAAACCCCACCTGTATACCGTTCGCGTCGCGTTGCGGGATGCAAACGGCTTAATGGACACGGCGGTAACCCGCACCGGGCTGCGCAAAATCGTCGAGCAGCCCGACAATAAGGGCTGGCTCATAAACGACAGGCGCCTTTTTATTAAGGGCAGCAATTACATCGGTTCCCCCTGGCTCGGCACCATGACGCGGAAAAAATACCGACGCGACCTTCGTCTGGTGGAAGCCATGAACGCCAACGCCATACGCGTGCACGGACACGTTGCGGGGCGCGCGCTGTATGACGTGGCCGATGAGATGGGCATGATGATCTGGCAGGATGTTCCGCTGCAGTGGGGCTACAACAACAGTGCGGCTTTCACGGAAAATGCGGTTCGACAGACGCGGGAGATGATCGAACAGTTTGGCAATTCGCCCGCCATCATCGTCTGGGGCGGGCATAACGAACCGCCGTGGAATTCGCCGTGGATGGAAAAACGCTTCCCGGACTGGAATAAAGATCTGAATCGCGAGCTCACGCAAAAGGTGGCGGATACGCTTGCCGAAGATACCTCCCGCATCGTGCACCGCTTCTCCGCCGTTGAGGAGCATTACTGGGCGGGCTGGTACTTCGGCACCGTGCGCGACCTGCTTGCCCCAGCCAAAACGGGGATCATTACCGAGTTCGGCGCGCAGGCGCTTCCCCGCCTGTCAACGCTAAAAACCATCATCCCGGCGGCGTCGCTCTGGCCAAAAACGACTGCCGCCGACGATCCCGGCTGGACCGTCTGGAAATACCATAATTTTCAGCCTTTCCAGACCTTTAAGTTCGCCGGTATTTCGCGCGGGAAGAATATTCAGGCGATGATTCGCAATACCCAGGCGTACCAGTCTCAGCTGGTGGCCACGGCGGCCGAAAGCTATCGCCGACAGCGATACCAGCCGGTGACGGCCCTGTTCCACTTTATATTTGTGGAAACCTGGCCCTCCATCAACTGGGGCGTAGTGGACTACCTTCGTAAACCTAAAGCCGGGTTTTACGCGCTCCAGCGCGCATACCAGCCTGTTTTGCCGTCCATCGAACCGGTCACCGCGCAGTGGCAATCCGGCGCGGCGGCGACCGTGCGCCTCTGGGCCATCAACGACACCTGGAAACCGTGCAGCGAATGCCGCCTGACCTGGCGTATCACGCAGCGCGACAAGGTGCTGGCTAAAGGCACGACGACGATGACGATCGCAGCAGACTCGGGAACAATGGTCAAAACGCTGACGGCTACGCCCGTGGGCCAGGACGACGTGTCGATTCGGTTTACGATTGAAAACAGCGCGGGAAAAATTGTCGGTAAAAATCAGCGCACGGAGTCCGTCATAAAGTGAGTGAGGGAAAAGGAAAATTGCCGCTTCCCCTGCTTTCTTGTACCCTTTCAGCGTTTACCCCAATCCCCTAAAAATCGAGACATCCGGACGCCTATGACTGCACACATTTCCAAAGATCCTTTACATGGCGTAACGCTGGAGATGATGGTCAACGCCCTGGTGGCGAAGTATGGCTGGAGAGAATTGGGCGACCGCATCAAAATTAACTGTTTCAGAAAAGATCCCAGCGTTAAATCGAGCCTGAAATTCCTGCGCCGCACCCCGTGGGCGCGCGCGGAAGTTGAAGCCCTGTATCTGGACTCCCTCAACGATGAGGAAAGCGCAGAACAGGCGGCGCCCGCCTTTAATCCCTGGGCTAACAGTCGGATTATCAAGAGCTAATACGCAAATGACGCGACACGTAAAACGGATCGGTGCGCTGGCTGCCTGCGCGCTTTTACTTGTAAGCTGCTCTTCAAAACCACCTAAATCACTGGTTACCCCTCTTCCCACCGCCAGCAAACCGACGCAGCAGGCAAACGAGCCGATGCGCGGGGTCTGGCTGGCGACCGTCTCTCGTCTCGACTGGCCGCCGGTGGCCTCGGTGAACGGCCGCAGCGCCGACCAGCGCATCACCATGCAAAAGCAGGCGTTGATCGGCAAGCTCGACAACCTTAAGCGCCTCGGCATCAATACGGTATTTTTCCAGGTGAAGCCGGACAGCACCGCGCTCTGGTCATCGAAAATTCTACCGTGGTCAGATATGCTGACGGGCAACATCGGCGAATATCCGGGTTACGACCCGCTGCAGTTTATGCTGGATGAAGCGCACAAGCGCGGCATGAAGGTTCATGCCTGGTTCAACCCTTACCGCGTGTCGACCAATACTAAGCCCTCAACCATCGCCGCCCTGAACCGGACTTCATATCTGACCCCGTCCAGCGTTTATGTTCAGCACCCGGAATGGGTACGCGTCTCCGGCGATCGTTTTGTTCTCGACCCGGGCATTCCCGAAGTGCGCGACTGGATAACCAAAGTGGTGACCGAAGTGGTGGCAAACTACCCGGTAGACGGCGTGCAGTTTGATGATTACTTTTACGCTGAATCGCCGGGATCCGCGCTCAACGACGCGCAAACCTGGCGGCAGTACGGCCAGGGTTTTGCCTCAAAAGCCGACTGGCGCAGACACAATACGCAGCAGCTGATCGTGCAGGTCTCCCGCGCGATCAAGCAGACCAGGCCCAACGTGGAGTTTGGCGTCAGCCCGGCGGGCGTGTGGCGGAACCGCTCCTTTGACCCGGCGGGTTCGGACACGCGCGGCGCCGCGGCCTACGATGAATCCTACGCCGATACGCGTCAGTGGGTGCAGCAGGGCCTGCTGGACTACATTGCCCCGCAGATATACTGGCCCTTCTCCCGGGACGCCGCGCGCTACGACGTGCTGACCAAATGGTGGGCCGACGTCGTCAAGCCGACCCACACCCGCCTGTATATCGGTATCGCGTTTTACAAGGTGGGCGAACCGTCGAAAAATGAGCCGGACTGGACGGTACAGGGCGGCGTTCCGGAGCTGAAAAAACAGCTCGACCTTAACGATTCGCTGCCCAACGTGAACGGCACCATCCTGTTCCGGGAAGATTACCTGAACCAGCCGCAGACCCAGCAGGCGGTGAACTACCTCAAAGGACGCTGGGGTAGCTAAGTGACTATCAGGCAGAAACACCCCGTTTCTGCCTGATTTCTTAAGGCTTCGGCCCGAACATTGCCTCAAGCTGCTGCGCGTCCGGCATGCCGACCACCTGCTGCAGTTCGTTTTCCGCATTCAGATAGTAAATGGCCGGCGTGGCGTTTGCGCCCAGGCTGTCCATCAGCGCCTGATGTTTTTGCAGGATCGCTACCGTTTCGCGGGAAGCCTCGCCTTCAGGCTTGGGTAATTTTTTACCGCCGGAGAGCTCATACTCGCGCCAGGCCGAAACCGGATCTTTCGCATTCAGGATCGCAGAGGCGTTGCGCCCGCTGATGGGGTTAAGAAACGCCACCAGCAGCGTGTTGAGCTGAACCTTGCCCGCCTTCACCCACGGCTGCGCTTCAGCCCAGAACTGCTTGCAGTACGGGCAGAACGGATCGGCGAAGACGAAGACCTTACGCGGGGCGTTATCTGCCCCTTCCTTCAGGGGATGCGCCGCGTTGAGGTTCTTCCACATCTCGCGCCCCATCGGAGCGTAGATCTCTTTCTGGAAATAGCCTTCGCTGAGGTTTTTTCCTTTTTCATCGTACAGATAGCCCGAGATGACGTGCTTGCCGTCCGGCGTTAAAAACAGCGTCACGCCCATGTCCTGATATTGCCCCAGCCAGGCCGGTGCGCCGCCGGGGGCATCCAGTTTCTTAATGATTTTGATCTGCTGCTGCTCGCTGAACTGCTTCACCACATCCGGTATGGCATCAGCGGCCTGGGTCAGCCCTGAGGTCGCCAGCGCCGAAAGTAACAGTAATTTTTTCATTTCCCTCTCCGGTTTGTCGGGGGCATTCCGCCCCCTTCAGGTTAGCGGTTTTTCAGTGCGTCACTGACCATTTCGTCGAACTGTTCAAAAGGAACCCAGCCGGGCAGTAGCCCTTCGCCGATAAGCGTGGCGGGCGTGCCCTGAATTCCCATTTTTTCCGCGACGATCAGGCTGCGTTTGATCGACACCATGCTCTCATCATCCGGCGCGCTGACGCTCACCCCCGCGCGCTTTTGCGCCTCCTGAATGCTGGCGTCATCGTGGTATCCCTTTTTGGCCATCAGGGTATGGTTAAATTTCATAAACTGCTCGGGATGCGCGCGCCAGACGGTTAACGCGTCGCGCGCGGCGGTCAGCGAACTTTCCGAGCGGAAAGGTAAAAACTTAAAGACCACCGCCACATCAGGGTGTTTTTCGACGATCTTCTCCAGGTAAGGATCGAATTTCTTACAGTACGGGCAGTTATAGTCGGTAAACACCACCAGGGTAAGCTTTGGGTTTTTCGCGCCAATACGCGGCGAATCCGGATCGTTAAACAGGAAATCAGCGATCATCTTCTGCGCGCGCTGTTCCTGGTCCGGCGTCAGCGGCTGGGCTGCCATGACCTGAGCCGTGGTCAGCAGGAGCATAAGCGTAATAAAGAATTTTTTCATAATGCATCAGCCTTTTGCGTTGTTCAGGGTGGTGACCAGGGTGCGCTTGTCCAGCAGCGGCGAGAGGATCTCTCCGTCAGGCGTGCCGGGGCCATAGACCTCATTAAAGGGAATGGCGTAGCGGTTTCGCTTCGCGAGAAACTCCGCGATAAGCGCGGAGGGCTGGCTCCAGTCTCCGCGCAGGGCCACCACGTCCGGCTGGCTCAGCGCGGCAATAACGTCCGGCTGACGCAGTACCCGGTGCTCGTTAACTTTGCAGGTCACGCACCAGTCCGCCGAGATATCCACAAACACCCGTTTCCCCTGCGCCAGCGCCTGCTCAATGGCCTCCTCGCTGAGCGGCTGCCACGGGATGGTCTGTGCGACGCTTTGCGTGGTGGCGTCAGACGGTGAGTTGAGCAACCCGCGCAGCTGATACCCGCCGAACACCGACAGCGCGATGACCACGACCCAGAATAACAGCGAGGAGGTTTGCCCCTTCTTCGCAAACAGCGCCAGCGCGATAACGATCAGCACCAGCATCACGACCTGGCTGACCGCCTCGCCCAGATGCAGGCTCAGCAGTGTGACCAGCCAGAGGCTGGAGGCCAGCATCATCAGGCCCAGGATCGTTTTGAGCGTGTTCATCCAGCGGCCGGGTTTTGGCAGCAGCATGGCCGTTTTCGGCACCAGGGCGACAAACAGCCACGGCAGGCTCATGCCCACGCCCAGCATCAGGAAGATAAGCCACAGGGCGTGCAGCGGCGCGCCAAGGGCAAAGGCAACCGCCGTGCCGAGGAACGGCGCGGAGCACGGCGTGGCAAGCAGCGTGGCGAACATCCCTTCGCAGAAGCTGCCGCCAAGCCCTGTGCCCCCTGCCATTGCCAGCCGCCCGGCGGCAGCAGAAGGGAGCAGCATCTCAAACGCCCCAAACAGGTTCAGCGCAAAGAGGAAGGTGACGGCGACCATCAGGCCGATAAACCACGGGTTCTGGAACTGAATGCCCCACCCCAGCGACGCTCCGGTCAGCTTAAGCGCGGTCACCATCGCGGCCAGCAGCGCAAAGGAGGTGAGGATCCCGGCGCTGGTGGCCAGGAAGCGCAGCCTTATGGCGCGCCTGTCCGATCCCGCCTGCAGGATGCTGTTAAGCTTCATGCCCATTACCGGCAGCACGCAGGGCATCAGGTTCAGGATCAATCCGCCAAGCAGGGCAAAAAGCACCATTTTACCCGTTCCTTCAGGCACGGAAGGCTCTGCGGGAGTTGCCCCAACGGTCATGGTGGTTTGCTGCGCGTTACCGCCATTGGTCAGCACAAACGACAGCCTCTTGCCTTCCAGCGAGGCGGGTTTATCGCCCCATTCGTCGGTCACGGGTACCGTCACACGAAGCGTGTTGCCGTCATGCTTAATGGCCGGCTCGCCGGGCAGAATGTCACCCTCCAGCGGGTCAAAGTAGATCCCCGGATTGTCCCACTTCACGTCCGTCGTACCGGTAATCACCAACTTGTCGCCAGAGAGCCAGGCGGAAAGATCTGCGGATACGCCTGACGTACCGGGCACGGCGCGCATCGCTTGCTCGAAGGCGCTACGGAAGCCCTCATCCACCGGCTGGGTAAAATCGAGATGCAGCGGGTAGTCCGTCAGCAGGCAGACGTTGCTGCAGGTGGAGAGCGTGAGCGTTCCATTGAGCGCGTCGCTCTTCACCCCGTCGAGAACGATCGGAATCGTGACCTTATCGTGATATCCCTGCGTGGTCATGCCGGAGATATCGAAGCGCGAGGGTACCGGCCAGGACCAGCTATCCGTTACGCCTTCCGGCCAGCTGATTTTTGGCGCGACGCCGCCCTCGCCCGGCGATCGCCAGTAGGTTTTCCAGCCGGGCTTTAGCTCAACGGTGAGCAGGCCTTTAACGTGCGTTTGTTCCCTTTCCGCCTGAAAGCGGATGCGGGCGTGATCGTTTTGTGGGGAGACCTGCCAGCCGGTGTCTGCCGCATGGGCAATGCCGATGCAGGACAGCCACAGGAAGACGAATCCCCTGAAGAGGTTAACCATGTATTACTCCGTGAACAGTGAAAAATTATCGTGTGGTGACGATGATTTTCATTCACGGAAAACGCAGTTTTTAAGGTGTATTCGGAGAGGCGGTGCCTGAACCGGCTGTTCCGCGGGAGCGAATGCCCGCCCTTGCGTCAGCAGCTGTAACAGCGCGAAGAAGATAATGATAGCCGGCAGCGCGCCGTCGAAGAACAGCGGCTGGGCACAAAGAAGCGACTGGGCGCCCAGCTGGCAGGGCGATGGCCCGGGCTGCTCGGTGCTACTTTGGGTTGGGGCATCTGCACTCAGTGAAATCTGCGGATCCAGTCCCTGTAAAAAATGGTTGAGCATAACCGCACGCTGCACGAGGCAAATCGCCATCGCGAGACAGGTTATGATCAGAAGCCATTTTCCGAGGAGCTGACGGTTGCGCATAATATTCCAGAGTAACAAGACGCCCCGATCATAAACGATAGTGATGAATCTACAAGTGCCGGAAGTGTAAGGTTTTGTCTGTCGCCGCTATTCCCCCGTCAGCGCGTCGTAGATATCCCGCAGGCGCGTGCGCAGAAACAGCACCGCCTTGTGCTTGCGGGATAACAGCGCCTGCTCGCTGGCCCCCGTCTCCTCTGCCAGCATTTTAATGCTGTACCCGTGCAGCTCGGTCTTTTCAAACACTTCGCGCTGCGGTGGCGGGAGTTCTGACAGCGCCTGCCCCAGCTCTTCCCACAGCAGCGTTTTGAGATACTCCTCCTCCGGCGTTTGCGGTACGCCGAACAGGGTTTCGGCCAGCTCGTCCTCGGGAAAACCCTCGTCGTCTTCGCCCGTAAAATAGCCGGAGAGCGGCACCTCGCGCTTTTTACGCGCCCGGTCTGTCATCTCGTTACGCGCCGCGCGGAACAGCCAGGCCGCGACGTTTTCGACCGGCTGCTCCACTTTCATCAGCTGATACGTGACTTCCTGCAAAATGTCGTCGGCATCATCGCGAACGGACGTCCGTCCGCGAATGAAGGCTTTCAGCCGGGCGCGGCAGGCGTTGAGCGCCGACATCAGCATGGATCCGCCCGCCTCCCCGGCTTTCATTTCGCTCACTCTGCTTCCGGCGTTTTGGGCGCGGCGTCATCGCGCTTATCGTCACGATGGCCGTGCCAGCCGCAGTGACCGCGACCGTGACGACCAAAGCCTTCGCGACGCTGCTGAATAAACGCCTCGCGCTGCTCGGGCGTCATGTTCATCCAGCGCTCGTGCATCCGGCGGTGCGCGCCAAACATCCCCGGGCGGAAACCTAATCCGCCAAACAGAATGCGGCTCAGCACCAGAATCCCCAGCGCCTGCCAGAATCCGATGGCCTTCACGCCCAGGATCGCCGGGAGCAAGGCATTCCACAGGGACATCACCAGCAGGCCGAGCACGATGAAAATGACCGCGCCGATGACTAAGCCCTTGCCCATACGGTGGCGCCCGAATCCGCGCCCGTGACCTCTGCCGTGCAGTTCAAAATCTCTCATGGTGTTTACCTCGTTTACAGTAACTGATTATGGCTTGTGGTGAGGTAGACGGATGAGGGAGGGAAATATTGCTGGGGTGAATAAAAATTTTTTGTGCTGTCGGATTTGGACTCATAGCTGTTAGAGCGGGCGCTCGTTATGAGTCACCTTCAGGCCATCTTTTTTTGCGAAATGAAGTCGCTAGTCTTCGCTTGAAAGAAAAGGAGAAAGGCGCGAGTAAATGGCATAAAAAGACCGGCATTCTGAGTGCTGGTCTTGTGGCTTAATTCAAGCATCAGTTTTGCCATGAAATGATGTTGTCCAGACCAGACAACAGTTCGGGAAAGTAACTTTCATCAATATCAAAGGAATCATCAAGGGTAATACTGTCAGCATGGTTTTCAGGCTTCAGTACCATACTAACTCCAACAGCCCCGGCAAAATGTGCCTGATGAAACTTAAGCATAACCTGCTCGAATGCCGAGGTTAAACTAATATCCTTAGACTTTATACCTTTCGTTAAGGCCTGATGGAAAGCATGTGTATCATTCCTGAATTGCTCTAACTGACCGACAAAAAACTCTGCAGCAAACTCTGTTTTTAAGACAGGGATTGAGAATTCAACCCATACCATAATACGGCTATAGGCAGGCACCTCGGGCTCAGTCAGCCTTTCATAAGGCGTTAATTTAAGGTGTCTGTCACCGCTTGTGATATTTATCATAATCCCCCCTTACGGCATGTACTGAAAATGCATAATAGTCCAGTCAGCTTCCCTGACCAACACCTCTAGACGGTAAGACTTGTAAATATAAGCGCCTTTATTTTGCTTGTCTTCCACAAGCTTATACATACGAGCCTCGTACCGGAAAAGCCCTGGCTTTTTCAGTGGGTCTGGTGTTCTCGTACCATAACGAATGGCCTTTTCCTGAATCTGTAAAGGCACATAGCGACCGGGTGTTAGCATATGTTTTGCTGATGATTCACTCATCCTGAGCCCGCGAGCTGATAAGCCCATTTTCAGACGGCCACGCAAGAGACTGATGGTAGCCTCACTGAGTCTCACCGTTACGGCGGTTTTGACACCACTCTCCAGTAACGCCTTACCAACCCGAAAAAGTCGAAATGCGCCAAAGGCGATTAAAGCGAGATCTGTTGGGTCAATCAGAGGAGCCTCTAATGGCGCTTCTTCCAGCCTGACAAACACGCCATCGGTATCATAAATTTGCCACAAACCGGGAGCCTGGGCGACGGAATAACCAATACACATACCGCTTGCGTCATCAACGATAGGTTTTGAGTTCAGTGGAGGGTTGCGGGGGCGTAATTCGAAATATTCACCAGCAGGCAATGTTGACTGGAAGGTATAAAAACGTCCTGGCTCGTCTGTAATTAATCCAATGCTCATTGTCATGATTTCCTTTTGGGCTAACCTTGTGGTCATCATAATTGACGTTTTCTCTGCGTTCTACTTTTCTCGACTCTGATTTCATCGACACAGAAGCTAACGCCTCGCCGGGCTCGTTGTGCAATACCACCGACACGATGGCCATAATGGAGCCCGACGCTGTGACGTCAGCGGTCTTGATGCCTGACACGGTGTGCGCCCCGTAAGGAAAGGACACGTGAAGCGTATCAGGGGAGGCAGACGGCTCGGAATTGTCATCCGAGAAAATGCCGGGCAGCACAAACGCCGTATCGAGCTCGTCGCCGATCGCCAGTAAAAGCACCTGCTCACCAACAGACGGAGCCCACCATACGCGCGAACGACCGGCGCAAGAGGAAAACTAGTTCAGCCAGGTGTTTTCCATGCCGCCGGTCTGGACACGACACATCCCCTCGTCGGGGTCGATATCGGTCACAATGCCGGTGCGAATGAAATTTCTAAGAAGTCGTAAAATTGCGTTGGTTTGTATGTTCATGTCACAATCGTGAGGTCTTTTGATTTAACATGAAATTCGACTAGATTCTGACATATTCTACACAACAAACTTATGACCATCAGGATTAGATAATGAATACTGTTTTCTTCAGCAATCCAGATAATCAATATCTCATTTCAAATAAACTTCGTGAATTGAATGCAAATGATACCGATGGCGAGATAAGTTTCAGTAAAGAACGAGACTACCTCGTAATGGGAGCATTACAACTTTTTTTAAAACATGCTGCAATATGGGATGAAAGGGTTCAGTTTAATATAGAGCTAATTGGTGATGCGTTTATTAGAGAGCTAAACACACCTATAAATGAAGAAAATCTTAACCTACTCTTCACCTCTTGCTTTAGATTTTTCATGGAAAATTATATATTCCATAAAGACAATCTCTTTCAACTCACTGATGCCATAAAACAATTCGCAATTTACAGACAAGATGAATTCGACGAAAGATCATCAGGCCAGATCACATATGCTCTAAAAGAGATGCCTCTAACAATGATTAGAGAGATTTTAAGTAGCGATAACGCTAAGTCATACCAAGAGTATATCCGAAGGGCTAATGACCTTGAAGATGCAGGACGCCATTGGGATTCAATTTTAAAGGAGAACTTAGCTAAATCCGAAAAATTAAATGAATCCCTAGTCATGCAGGCAAATAAATTTAACTTTGTTGGTCTTTATAAGGGATTTGCCGAGCTTGGGGAAAATAAATCTAAGGAGCTAAAGTCAGCCAAGTATCTTATGTTTATCTTGGGCATACTTATTCCGTTTCCTCTACTGATAGAGATCCTGACGTTTGCAGAGTCTGGTGCATTGCCCTCTGGGTGGTCAAGCTTGGCAAAGATCATCCCCATACTTTCACTAACATTAATACTCGTATATTTCTTTAGAGTTTCACTTTTAAATTTCAACTCTATCCGCGCACAATTAATCCAAATTGACCTAAGAAAAAGCCTTTGCCAGTTCATCCAGAATTACGCAACTTATGCTCAAGAAATTAGAGAACATAACACAGATCTTTTAGTGAAATTTGAAGAGGTTATTTTTTCTAACATAATGCCATCAGAGGACAAGATACCCTCGACTTTTGATGGGATTGAGCAATTAACAAATTTAATTGGTGCGTTAAAAAAGGGAGGTTAGCCGCATTTTATAGCTCTTGACTACTAGTCGTAAACGTGAATCCTTGTCTAGCGCGGCTTTCCAGCTACGCCAGATATGAAAAAGGCTCCCTCAGGAGCTTTTTAAAACGATTCAACGCAATGAAATAAAAGGATTTATTTCAGGTCACGTCCACATATTGACCACATTGATAGAAGAAGCCCCGCTAATGACGGGGCTTTAACTTTATCATTTCAAGTATTACAGAATGTTTATGGCTAATTACATATAGCATTCCATTGGAGCAAGTATCTAATTAGGTAGCCTTCCAACTATTCAAGTACTGCTAACCTAGCCTTTACTTTCCATAACACATTAAGCCCTGCTAGTTTTTTCATTGTTGGATTTTATTACATCCTAAATTGTCCATCATTTTTTCTAGTGGCCCGCCTACCGATGAAGGCGTTCCATTCTCATAAGCGTTTGCTGCCTTTAATGCTAATGTGGAACAAGTCTCTACAAGATTTTGAATTTTATTATTTGTCGTTGGTACCTTAGGTGTAATACTTGCATCTAGATTGTTCTTTGATACTGAACTCTGAACTCCAACCGTTGCTGATTGATAAATTGCCTGCATTTGCCCCTCAAGAGTCTTGATTCTGCTATCTAGCCCAAAGAAAAACCAAATTAAGGTAATTACAGCAGTTACAATAGCAATTATGCCAGCAACCCCAGAAATAACATTTACTATTTTATTCACTTCACATTCCTTTTATGCATTGAATATATATTTATTTATTGAATAATATCATAACATTATGTGATAAAAACGCACATCAGCTTCGTACTCGTTTCCGTTTAAGAAGGCTACGCCAGACATGAAAAAGGCTCCCTCAGGAGCCTCCTACCATCAATCAAGCCTGCACCGGCAACCTAAAACTCGCAATACTCCGTGAAAGCTGCTGCGCCTGCTCTTCCAGCGAGGCAGCTGCCGCCGCGGACTGCTGCACCAGCGCGGCGTTCTGCTGGGTTACGCCATCCATCTCGGTCACCGCCTGCCCGACCTGGCTAATCCCGCGGCTCTGCTCCTCAGAGGCGACGGAGATCTGCTCCATCAGCGTATTCACCTTATTCACCGACGAAATAATCGAATCAATCACCTCGCCCGAGCGGCTCACCAGCTCCGCACCGTTTTTCACGCTGGAGACCGACTGCGCAATCAGGCTCTCGATGTCTTTAGCCGCCACCGCGCTTTTCTGCGCAAGAGTGCGCACTTCGCTGGCCACCACTGCAAAGCCGCGGCCCTGCGTTCCGGCGCGCGCCGCTTCAACCGCCGCGTTAAGTGCCAGAATGTTGGTCTGGAAGGCGATGCTGTTGATCACGCTGGTAATGTCTTCGATGCGCTTCGAGTTCGCCGCAATGGTATTCATCGTGTCGATGACTTCACGGGTCACCGCTTCCCCGGTGTGGGCATTTTTCACCGCGTCCTGCACCAGTTTTCCGGCCTGATAGACATTATCGGTATTGTTCGCCACCGTCGCGCTCAGCTCCTCCATGCTAGCCGCCGTCTGGGTCAACGCGGAAGCCTGCTGCTCGGTACGCGAAGCCAGATCGATATTCCCGGCGGCAATCTCCTGCGCCGCGTGCGTAACGGTATGGCTCGCATCGCGCACCTGGGCGATGGTCGCCAGCAGTGCATGACGCATCTGCTCCATCGAGCCCATCAGGTGGTCGATTTCGTTGCTTGAACTCCCCTTCACCGGCACCGGAATGTCCAGCTTGCCCGCTGCAATCTTGCTGCAGTGCTCGCGCGCCAGGTTGACCGGGGCAAAGACAAAGCGCTTCATGAAGATGCTGACTGCAACGATCACCACCACAAACAGGCAGGCAATAACGGCAATCATCACCAGGCCGGAGACGAAATTGCTGCTCGCATCCTCGTTCAGGCTTTTAGCGTATTTCTGGTGGACCGAAAGCACCTGGTCGAGCACGATTTCGTACTGACGATCGAGACGGGAAACTTCCGGGATCAGCGCGTCAAATTTGGCGACATCGTGCGCCGCAGCGGCATCGATCAGCGGCGCCAGCCCCTGGTTGCGGTAGTTTTGCCAGGCGTCCTGATAGGCACTCACCATCGGTGCTTCATCCGTCAGACGCGGCGAAGCCATAAACGCCGCAAAGGCATTGTCCGCTTTGGTCAGCGCCTCTTTCACTGCGGCAAGCTTTGCAGACTCGTCCGCCGCGTTGCCCGCTTCCACCATCTTCACGTACTCCATCACCCGCACGCGCAGCGTACGGCTGTGGTTGATGGGGTCAATAATCGACAGTACCACCTGGATCTCTTTGTTGACGTTATCCAGCGAGTTATTACTTTTAATGATGAGGCCAACGCTCGTCACGGTGCTGACGATAAAGAACAAAAGTAGCGAGAACAGGACAATCAGGGACGACTTTTTCAACGACATAAACCAATACCTCAAGGAGAATTATTCCTTATGGTTATCGGCGCTTCCAAAACTTAAATTAATTAAAGTTATTGATGTATCGAACGACGCTATACCCCTGACTTATAGCGCCGCTGCAGGGTGGCATCCAGCTTGCGCTGCAATGGCTGCGGCGTCTCCCCTTCGATCAATTTGCCAATCAGATCAAAGCAGTGCCACGCCAGCTGGCGGTTGTCCTGACGAATGGTATCCACCGGGATCGTCAGTGAATCGTAGAGATAGTGATCGTCAAAGCTGGCTAATCTGATATCGCTTTGCAACAGGTTATGCTGGCCCATATAGCGTAGCACCCCTTCCAGCAGCCCGCAGGCGGCGGTGAAAAGCGCTTTTGGCGGACGCCCCAGGCGGGCGCAGAGTTCGGCAAACATCTCGTATCCGGAGCTCGGGTGATAGTTGCCGTGAATGATCCACTCGGGGCGAAGCTCCACGCCGGCCTCTCGCAGACCTTGCTTAAAACCGTCCAGACGGTCGCGCGTCGGAGACAGGCGCGGCTGGCCGCCGAGGAAGTAGAATTCATCCGGATGCTGGCGCGCAATGTCCGCTACCAGCGCCGCTGTCGGGGTAATGGAGTCGGTGATCACCAGCGGCAGCGCGCTGTCGTTCATGTGCCGGTCAAAAAGCACCACGGGCAGCTGCTCGCTGAGCTTCAGGTAGTCCGCATCGTTCAGCATGCTGGAGGCCACAATCAGCCCGTCCACCTGACGCGCCACCATATTGTTCACCACCACCGTCTCCTGCCCCGGATTTTCATCGCTGCAGGAGATAAGCAGCTGAACGCCCGCCTCGCGGCACAGCGTCTCCAGCTCGTGAGAAAAGACGGCGAAACCGTAGTTAGTGATCTCGGGAACGACAAGACCAATGGTGTGGCTGCGGTTATCGCGCAGCGAGCGGGCGTGAATGCTGGGCTGATAATGGTGCTCTTTTGCAATCGCCAGCACGCGCTCGCGCGTCTCTTCCGCCACGCGAAGCTCTTTGCTGCGCCCGTTCAGGACCAGGCTGGCGGTGGCTTTTGACACACCCGCCAGCTCCGCGATGTCTTTAATGGTGACGCGTTTTGTTTTTCTCACAACGACTTAGATCCGGCTGCCAAAACCCTCATTCTATCATGCAGGCGCGCAGCGACCAGTAGCGTAATGTGATGTTGGACGCACCTTCGAATCGCACCCGGGCCGGATGGTCAGGAAAATAGCGGCTGCTCATCACCCCTTCACCGTGATTGATGAAAATTTCGACGCTGGAGCGGTCGCACAGAACGCGTAAATGACGAACCTCACCCTGCCAGTAGCGGGTCAATGTTTCACCGGTTTTCAGGCTCGCGCGTTCAAGGCGTAAACCCTGCTCATCGACCGTGAGGCGCAGCGCGCCGGCGAAATCGACATTCACCTGCGATGCGCCCAGCTCAAACTCCAGGCGCGTCGCGTCCAGTTCCGGCGCCTCGCTGGCGCGCCCCTGCCAGCGCTGCTCATCTTCACGCAGCGCCGCCAGCTCGCGCGCCGGGGTCTGCCAGAGCCTGCCGTCGCGATAGCGGAGTTCGCGCGGGCAGGTCATCTGGTGCATCCAGCCGTGAGCACGCGTCGGCTGAAGCATCTCTTCCCCGTCCGGTACGCCCATCCAGCCGATCAGAATGCGGCGTCCATCCTCCGCCAGGGTGGTTTGCGGGGCGTAGAATTCAAAGCCCGCGTCCAGCTCGTGCAGCTCGCCGTGATCGAATGCGGCGCTGGCATAGTCAAACGCCCCGCTCATCCAGGTGGCCGGATAGGTATTGAGGTAGCGATGCGGCTCGCGCGCCAGCCCCTGCGGGCAGCAGATCAGGACGTGCGTTCCGTCGAGGGCGAACAGGTCCGGGCACTCCCACATATACCCCGCTTCCGTCAGGCCGTTGACGCCGTGACCAGCGATCTCCCCGCAGGACGTCCAGGCATGCAAATCGGCTGATTTAAACAGCAGCACCTTGCCGCGCTTTTGCACATCCTGCGCACCCAGCACCATGTACCACTCCCCGTCGTGCTGCCATACCTTCGGGTCACGCACGTGGCCGGTGTAGCCTTCCGGCAGCGCCAGCACCGGCCCCAGCTTCGTAAAGGTTCCGTCCGGCTGCTCCACGGCGAGGCACTGCCAGGCGGTGCGGCTGCCGTCATCAAACTTTACGTTGCCGGTGTAGCACAGCGTGAGAACGCCGTGGTTGTCCACGGCGCTACCGGAGTAGCAGCCGTTGCGGTCATACTCTTCGTCGGGCATCAGCGCCAGCGGCTCATGCTGCCAGTGCACGAGGTCCGCAGAGCTCCAGTGCCCCCAGCATTTAAAGCGATGCTCGCAGGCCAGCGGGTTCCACTGATAAAACAGATGGTAGCGTCCGGCAAACCAGATAAACCCGTTCGGGTCGTTCATCAGCCCCGTCACCGGCGCGGGGTGCCACTGCGGATAATGGCTATCCGCCAGCGCCCGCGGCTGCCCTTTCATAACGGCCTGCAGGATCGCAGGCCAGCGGGAAAGTTGCGTCATTATTCAGAGTCCGTTTTATATTTCAGCAGCAGCGAGACGGTAAACGCCACGCCGAAGGCAATCACCATGCCGATAATATAGTTAAGGAGCGAGCTGGCCTGAACGATAGCCATGCCCGGAATGGCGGTCAGCCCGACGGCGGTCATGTAGACATGCACTGACACCACCCAGGCTCCGCCCGCCGCGCCGCCGATCAGCGCCGCGATAAACGGCTTCACGAAGCGCAGGTTGATACCAAAAATGGCCGCTTCGGTAATGCCCAGCATCGCAGAAAACGCCGACGGTAAGGTAATGGCTTTGATTTTCGCGTCTTTGGTTTTAAACCACACCGCCAGACAGGCGCCGCCCTGCGCCACGTTCGCCATGGCCCAGATCGGCAGCAGGAAGTTTACGCCAATGGACGGGTTACCCAGCAGCCCGGCTTCAATCGCGTGGAAGCTGTGGTGAATACCGGTGATCACAATCACTGAATACAGCCCGCCGAACAGCAGCCCGGCCAGCCAGCCCGCGTGTTCAATCAGCGTGCTCAGAATAAAGGAGATGCCGTCGCCCAGCGCGCGCCCTGCCGGGCCGATAATCAGCAAGGCGATGAAGCCAGAGATAACGACGGTGAGGAACGGCGTCAAAATAAGATCCAGCGCGTCCGGGATAGCGCGGCGCAGGTTTTTCTCGACGATGCTCATAAACCAGACGGCCAGCAGCACCGGGAATACCGTGCCCTGGTAGCCAATCATCGCGATCTCAAGGCCGAAGAAGTTCATGGTGTGGAAGCCGGAGGCCACGCCCCAGGCGTTGGTCAGCGCCGGGTGGGTCAGAATGCCGCCCAGCGTCGCGCCCAGATATGGGTTCCCGCCAAATTCCCGCGCCGCGGTAAAGCCGATCAGGATTGGCAGAATGATAAACGCCGCCGAGCTGCACATGTCCAGCATGATGTAGAGGGCGTTATCCGCATTGACCCAGCCGTAGGTTTTCACCATGCCGAGCAGGCCCATCAGCAGGCCGGACGCCACAATGGCGGGAATGATCGGGACAAAGATATTGGAAAGCAAACGCGCAATGCGCTGGAACGGGTTCAGCTTGCGCGCCGCGATATCCGCCGCTTCAGACTTGCTGGACTCGCTAATCCCCGCCGCCTGAATAAACGCGGCGTAGACCTTATTCACCACCCCCGTGCCGAAAATGACCTGCATCTGCCCGGCGTTATGAAAACAGCCCTTCACGCCCTCGACTTTGCCAATCGCCTGCCGATCGGCAAGCGCGTCGTCGACCAGCACCAGACGAAGACGCGTAGCGCAGTGCGCAGCGCTGGCGATATTTTCCTTGCCGCCCAGCAGCGGAATAAGCTCGCGGGCGATTTGATTAACATCCATAGATACCTCTGCCTGACTTCTTTTTATGATGTGCGAAACGCCCCCGCCGGGCGGGAGCGTGATGGGTTAAAACCAGGTTTCCATCTGGACCCCAAAGTTCCATTCCCCGCCAGCGTTGAAGCCGCTGCTGCCAAAGGCATCATCGCTAGCGTAATTATCCAGTTTGCTGCTCCAGTCCATCCAGGTGGCAAACAGGCGCAGCTCCGGGCGGCTGAAGAAATCGCCGATTTTGCTCGCTTTTAACGTTGGCGCAAAGGTCAGCTTGTAGAAACTGCCGTTCACGGCGTTACGGTCCTTATAGCCTTCCGGATGTAAATCCATGTACTGATAGCTTCCCTCAAACGCCAGCGCGAAGTTCTGGGTCACCTCTTTAATCAGGCGGGTGTTGAGCGTCACCCACTCATAGCTGTCGCCCTTGACGTAGCGATCTTTGCTGCTCTGCGCCAGCACGGCAGGCGCGATACTCCAGCCACCGCCAACAGGCGTGACACCGTAACTTGCGAAGCGCCAGGTATCGGCATCAGACAGCAGCGCCCCGTCGGAACCGATGCTCTTAACTTCTGCGCCCAGGCCGTGACCGTACAGCAGCGCCGTTTTGGCACTCCCTTCCCGCAGGCCGTAGAAGCTCTCGTTGTGCAGCCCCACCAGGGCATGAACGCCGTTATTGGCCGCGTCGGTTTTGATGAGATCGCCGTTAGCGTCTTTACGGTCGTCGTTATCCTTCGCCCGCAGGCCGCTCACCATTATCTGCAGCGGCCCGGCGAAGTGGTTCATGCTGAGGATGTAGTTCTGAACGTTATTGTCGGTCTGCTCCACGCTGCCGAAGTTGCGGCCGTAGATCGAGAAGTTGCTGCGCAGCGAGTCGTTCCACTTCACGTCGTAGACGCCGCCGCCGGTACCGGCCAGGAATACCACGTCGGAATCCAGCCAGTGAATGTCAAAGTTGTCGCGGTCGAAGCGTTTACCCGCCCAAAAGGTGCTGCCCTTCAGCGCGCCGGTAAAATCAGGCAGGTTACCCAGCTCCGCAAAGGCCTGGCGAATATTGAGATCGCTGGTATCGGCTGACCAGTCGTTATAGGTTCGCTGACCGTCGGCCAGCATCGCCTTGAAGCGCGTGGTCGCCCCGTTATCCAGGGTTTGCTTGTGCTCCAGGTTCAGCTCGACGTAGGTGTCGGCTTCGTTACCCAGACGCCCTACCGCACCGCCGGTTTCCCCGGCTGGCGTCAGGTACGGGCCGCTTTTGCTGCTTGAGGCCGCGTCGTTCATCAGCAGGCCGGAGCGGGCATAGCCGTGGAACTCAAATTCGCTGCTCTGATCCGCTTTTTTCTCCAGCGCGGCGGTACGCTGCGCCACCGCCTGGGTTGTGGTTTGCGTCTGCTGCTGGGCGGCGACCAGCTGCTGCGTTTTTTGTTCGGCTTCGGTGGCGCGTTTTTCGGCGACCTGCGCACGCGTTTCAGCAGCCTGAAGGCGCTGCTCCATCGCGGCAAGGCGCGCTTCGATACTTGTCATATCCGTCTGGGCAAAAACAGAGGTACTGCCGGCCAGCATGCCTATCATCACGGCAAGTCTGCGTTTTTTATACATTTTGTCGCATCCCTAAAAGTATTAATCGAACGTGCTAAATTGCTAAACCGGTTTAGGCTGCTGATACTAAACCCGGGAATTTTGGATCGGCAATCTTTTTTGCTAAACCGATTTAGTAAGTGTGATCGAGGCGACAATTCAGGCCGCCGGACGGCGGCCAGTGAAGGAAGGATTACAGGTCGTGCTGCCAGGGCAACGCGGTCATCGCCCCCTTTGCCGTGGTGGCTAACGCGCCACAGAGCTGGGCTAAGGCGATTGCCGGGACCAACTCCTGACCGGCGGCCAGCCCGTAGAGCAGCCCGGCGACGAAGGCATCGCCCGCGCCAGTGGTATCGACACATTGCACAGGGGTAGCCGGATAGTGTTTCACCGCGCCCTGATGCCAGGCGATAACGCCCTCTTTTCCCTGGGTGACCAGCACCAGGCGCGCCGGGCAGCGCTGCATCAGCGTGTTCAGACCTTCTTGTACATCCGCATCGCCGGTTAAAAATGCCAGTTCCTCAACGGAGAGCTTGACCACGTCGGCGCTCTGCAGGGCCTGTTGCAGGCAGCGACGCAGCGCGTTCTCATCCGGCCAGAGATCCGGGCGAATATTGGGGTCGAAGCTCACGTAGCCGCCCGCCTTCCGGATGGCGTCCATCGCCTGAAAGGTCGCCGAGCGGCTCGGCTCTGCGCTTAGCGCGATGGAACAGACGTGCAGCCACTCGCCCGCGCTGAACGTCGGCAGGTCGGCGGGTTCCAGAAACAGATCGGCGCTCGGGCGCACCATGAAGGTAAACGAGCGTTCGCCGTGGTCGTCCAGATCCACCACCACCGTAGAGGTGCGGTGCGCCGGGTCAAGGCGCATATGCTTCACGTCGACCCGCTCGTCAGCGAGCGTTTTCGCCATAAAGCGCCCGAAAGGATCGTCCCCAACCCTGCCGATAAACGCGCTTTTGCCCCCCAGCCGGGCAATGCCCACCGCGACGTTTGCCGGTGCGCCACCGGGGCACTGCAGTAATTTCCCTTCGCCATCGGGCAATAAATCCACCACCGCATCGCCAAGTACCCAGATTTTTTCCATGTTATCCTCTTAGCTAAACTATATTAAACCGTTTTAGCTATTTAAGCACAGGCAGAGAAAAGGGGAAATAACGCGGGAGGAAAATTGCCTAACGCTTCAGATGCGGCCAGCGAATATCGCCAACGCCGTTAAGCTGCGGACGGGCAAACAGGAAGCCCTGGAAGCGGCGGATCCCGGCAGATTCGAGCCAGCACCACTCCTCTATTTTCTCGATCCCTTCGGCCACCAGGGTAATTTCAAGATCGGAGCAGCAGCTGATGATGGAGCGCACTATCGCCTGCTTCGGGCCGCTGAGATGGATATCGCTGATGATTTCGCGATCGATTTTGATTTTATCCGGCTGGAAGCGGGTCAGCAGCGAAAGACCGGCATAGCCCGAGCCAAAATCATCGATCGCCAGGCCAACCCCCTCACCGCGAAGCCGCTTGATGGCGCTGTTAAACTGGTTGAACCCGGAGATCATCTCGTTTTCAGTAACTTCAATGACCACCTGCTCCGGCTGAAGGCCATGTTTTTTAATCTCATCGACCAGAAATTCCACCGCGCCAGGGACATTCACCAGCGACATGGGCAGCAGGTTTACCGCGATTTTATGGCTCCCAATGCCCAGCTTTTCCGCCAGCGCGAAGGCATACGCTTTCGTCTGGAGATCGACTTCATAGATTTTCGCCGGGTCCAGGGAGCTGAAGAAATGTTCCGGGCTGCCGCCGTCATTGCTACGGATAAGCGCCTCAAGGGAGCTGATTTTCCCTTCCGAGGGCTCGACAATTGGCTGCAGCGCAAACTGGCAGGTTTGCCCGGCAATCAGGCCCAGATGTTCGCCAAAAGGTAGCGCTTCGGTCGAGAGCGTCCATTTGTCCGAGGTGTAACGCGTCCCCGACGGGGCCGGACGTTTACCGGTTATAAAGGTCTGAATAAATTTGAACACCCGATCGTCGGAGGTCAGATAGCTGTCCAGCTTGCTGTAGCGCAGCACCGACTGCAGCACCTCTTTCGGCGACTGCGTTTGCAGGTCGAACAGCAGCATACCGACGTTTTCGAAGCGTCTGCGCGGACCATAGTCCCGCAGCAGTTCAACCACCCCACTGTGACGCTTGTCCTCACGGATGGTGTGGAACAGTTTGACCACACTCTCTTCCGACCCTTCGAGGATCTGCAGAACGTCATTCCCTTTTGCCAGGAGGACGCCGGTAATATCCAGTTTTGTGTTGCGGCCCCTGGCGCGCTCCACCAGCTCCCGCAGTTCGGTGGACGGGCGGGATAAATTCAACTGGCTTCGGTAGATCAGCGTCGTCAGCACAAAAAGTGGTTCCAATGATAATGAGAGGTGCCTTGAAGCTACTATGTAACATATTTAATCAATGCGACCTAACATATTCACGCTACAAGGGAACATTACTTTTCCCCATCGCCAATCCTGCTGTCGATCCTCTCCTGCATATAGTCGTAAAACGGGTTCGAGGTGACCCGCATCAGCGCCTCTTTACCGACGCTCAATACGGACGTTTCTCCCCAGAGCGCAATTGTCCCCAGGCTGATGCCGTAGCGGTTTTTCACCCCAGGTTCGCGGCCATAGAGATCGTCATCCGGCGGGAACGGCACGGCGATATGCGACAAGGAATAGACATCCTGCGGCCAGGTCTGCACAAGCGGCACAACGGTCTCCCGCGTGCTGCCGGCCGGGGTTGTTTTCGCCACCGTCGAGAAACTGTGTGCGTCCGCATTGGTAATAATCGTGACACCGTAACGTCTCTGCGCAACCGGCAGCAGCGCCGAGGTTGCCGTCCACGACGACGGCTTGAACAGCGGGCGGAAGCTCGCCGCCTGGTTGATGTCAAACACCACCAGCTCGCTGCCGTTTGCCGGAAGCTGGTCAAACAGGCCGGTCACCACCGCGCGGGTGCTGACCGTAGAATCCATGACCGACTGGAACGCCAGCACAGGTGGCAAATTCGCCAGCCTGTTTTCACGCGCCGCGCGGCCAATCTGCTCCTGCAGGGCCTTCGTCAGCAGCCACGACTGGCGGGCGGCGTTCACCGGGAACGAGTTGTATTTATACGGGTTATATTCCGGGGAGATATTCAGCCACGCCGCTTTGGCAAACGGCGGCAGCAGCGCCGGTAGCCCTGCAAAACCTGCAAAGCGCGCAAAGGCCGTCACGCCGATCATCGGTGAGAGCAGGATTACCTGCTGCGGCCGACGAAGCACAGAGGAATCCAGCGCATCGAGAGTATATTTCATCGCCAGCGCCCCGCCGTTGGAGTAGCCCACCAGATGCAGCGGCACGTTATCTCCCGTCAGGCGCGTGGCTTCCCGCACGGCAAGACGCGTCGCCGCGAGCCACATCTCCCAGTCAACGTCCGTCAGCGCGCCGGGCGCGGTGCCGTGTCCGGGCAGGCGCGGGACCACGGCCACGAAGCCGTGCTGCTGATAATTTTCGGCAAGGTGCCTGACGCTGTAAGGCGAGTCCGTCAGTCCGTGCAGCAATACCACCGCGCCACGGGTTTTCCCTGCTGGCATCAGCACAAACGAACGGTTGGCATCGGGCGTGAACTGTCCCGGCCAAACCAGGCTTTGGCGATAATAGCGGTTTAGCGGCGTTTGTTCCTCGCCCGCTGTTTTCGCCGTCACCGCCCTATCAAGCTCGGCGAAAATGGCGTTTTCCCGGGCAACATACCCGGTAAAGTTGGCGTTATCGAGTTCACGCACGGACATCTCGTCCGCCCGCCAGGTGTGCCAGAGGTGCAGGTCCGGCCCCTGCTGCGAGAGATAGACCCGCACCGCCAGCAGGACGACCAGGACGATCCCCACAACCATCCCTGTTTTCTTTGCAAGCGCCGCCAGGCGCACGCTGATTCGCCAGGGCAAATTCGCCATGCCGGGATCCCTTTTATGTTCACTGTCCTTTTATCTTATCAAAAATGTGAACGGACTGACGTATTCATCAAATTCATACCTGCCGCGTCAGCCGCTGCACCAAAAGTGAACTACGCTGCACAAATGTTGATCATTGGTTAACTAAATGTTGCGTGAAATTAACAGCACGGCGGGTTTTTACCTCACCGTGAACATGGCACGCGTCGTGCATTGTTAACCCGGTAACACAAATCCAGCTTTTGACAGCCAGTTAACAGCGAGGCGGTATGACGACGAAACCCGAGATGTTGAGCCGTATCGAAGCGACGTTCAGCCAGCTCACTCCCAGCGAAAAGCGGGTCGGGAGCTGGCTGCTGGCGCACGCCGCGCAAATCCCGTTTGAAACCGCGGAAAGCGTCGGTCTGGCGAGCGGGACCAGCGGGATCACCGTCGGACGCTTCCTGCGCAAGCTGGGGTATCGCAACCTGGAAGATGTCAAAAAGAGCCTGCGCGATCCGTATCAGCCCTGGGGCATGAACGAGCGGCTGGACTCCTGGCAGCAGCAGCGCCCCCTGCCCAACCGCCTTCAGCATGCCCTGTCGCTGGAGGTGGACGCCATTACGCAGGTGTATCAGCTGGCGCAAACGGACGCCTTCCGTCAGGTGGTGCACAACCTGGCCCACGCCGACGCGGTGTTTGTGCTGGGGATCCAATCCACGCGCGGGATCGCCAACGCCTTCTTCAGCCATCTCGAGTACCTTCGCCCGCGCGTGAGCTATTCCGAAGGCGCGTCCGGCAGCTGGGTGGAATCCCTCAACTCCGGGTTTTCGCACCCTTACGTTGTGCTGACCGATACGCGCACCTACTCCACGATGGCCCGCCAGTACTGCCGCGTGGCGAGCGAAAAAGGGATCCCGTTGGCCTTAATCACCGACATCTGGTGCCCGTGGGCGCGGGATTACCCGATGGATTTACTGCAGGTGAAAACCGATACCGGTCATTTCTGGGATTCGCTTGCCCCCGTGAGCTGTCTGTTCAACCTGCTGCTGTCGGGCGTGGTGGAAGCGCTGGGTGATGCGCTCCCGGCGCGTCTGGCGGTAAACCGACAATTACAACAAGAGTTTGGTCAATTCGAACACTAAAGGAGCTGAGCTATGCCCGATGAGAGTGAACTGATTGACGTGGCGAAGACGTTTCCCACGCTGCATATCGACCTGAAGTACGCCACCGCCGACAACATCACCGGCAGGCCGATCTATCAGGAGGCGCTGTGCCTGCTGCATACCGACGCCGCCACCGCGCTGGCAAAAGCCATCAGCATTGCCGCCCTGGCCGGGCTGAAGCTGGTGGTGTATGACGCCTACCGGCCGCAGCAGGCGCAGGCCCAGCTGTGGGACGCCTGCCCGAACCCGGAGTATGTGGTCGACGTGGCAATTGGCTCCAATCACAGCCGCGGTACGGCCATCGACGTCACGCTGATGGACGAGCATAACAGCGTGCTGGATATGGGCGCCGGTTTTGACGAAATGCATGACCGTTCGCATCCCTATCACCCCTCCGTAGCGCCCCAAGCCCAGCGCAACCGTCTGCTGCTGAACGCCATCATGTTCGGCGGCGGTTTTGTGGGGATTAGCAGCGAATGGTGGCACTTCGAACTGCCGAACGCCGCCAGCTACCCGCTGCTTGATGACCGTTTTGCCTGTTTTCCCCTGACGCACACCTCTCTTTAACCTGGAGCACTGCTATGAAAACATCGCTTCTCACGACCCTGATTGCCGCAACGCTGGCGTTGAGCGCCCCGCTGGCGCTGGCCGCCGTCCCGAAAGACATGCTGGCGATCGGTAAAGCCGCCGACCCGCAAACGCTCGACCCTGCCATCACCATCGATAACAACGACTGGACCGTCACCTATCCGTCCTACCAGCGTCTGGTCAAGTACAAGCCCGGCTCTACCGAGGTGGAGGGCGATCTGTCGACGGGCTGGAAGGCGTCCGACGACCAGAAAGAGTGGACCTTTACCCTGGCGGATAACGCCAAATTCTCCGACGGCACGCCGGTCACCGCCGAAGCGGTCAAACTCTCCTTTGAGCGCCTGCTGAAGCTCGGCCAGGGGCCGTCTGAAGCCTTCCCGAAAGATCTGAAAATTGATGCCGTCGATGACCACACGGTGAAATTCACCCTCAGCCAGCCGTTCGCGCCTTTCCTCTACACGCTGGCAAACGACGGGGCGTCCATCATTAACCCGGCGGTGCTGAAGGCCAATGCCGCGGACGACGCGCGCGGTTTTCTGGCGCAAAACACCGCCGGTTCCGGGCCGTTTATGCTGAAGAGCTGGCAGAAAGGCCAGCAGTTGATCCTGGTGCCGAACCCTCACTGGCCGGGCGACAAGCCGCACTTTAAGCGCGTCTCGGTGAAAATTATCGGTGAAAGCGCCTCGCGCCGACTGCAGCTTTCCCGCGGCGATCTGGACATTGCCGACTCCCTGCCGGTCGATCAGCTTGCGGCCCTGAAGCAGGAAGGCAAAGTCGCCGTCGCGGAATACCCCTCCCTGCGCGTGACCTATCTCTATCTCAACAACAGCAAAGCGCCGCTCAATCAGGTGGATTTACGCCGGGCCATCTCCTGGGCGACGGATTATCAGGGAATGGTAAAAGGCATTCTGAGCGGCAACGGCAAGCAGATGCGCGGCCCGATCCCGGAAGGCATGTGGGGCTTTGACGCCGCGGCAATGCAGTACAGCTTCGACGAGGCCAAAGCCAAAGCGGCGCTGGAGAAGGTCAAAGACAAACCCGCCAGCCTGACCTTCCTTTACTCGGACAACGATCCGAACTGGGAGCCTATCGCCCTCTCCACTCAGGCGAGCCTTGGCAAGATCGGCATTAACGTCAAGCTGGAAAAACTGGCCAATGCCACCATGCGCGACCGCGTCGGTAAAGGCGATTACGACATTGCCATCGGCAACTGGAGCCCGGACTTTGCCGACCCGTACATGTTTATGAACTACTGGTTCGAATCGGACAAAAAAGGGCTGCCGGGTAACCGCTCGTTCTATGAGAACAAAGAGGTGGATTCGCTGCTGCAGGCCGCGCTGAAAACCACCGACCAGGCGGAACGCACCAAAGATTACCAGCAGGCGCAAAAGGTGGTGATTGACGAAGCGGCCTACGTCTATCTGTTCCAGAAGAACTACCAGTTGGCGATGAACAAAGAGGTCAAAGGCTTCACCTTTAATCCGATGCTCGAGCAGGTGTTCAACATCGCCACCATGAGTAAATAACGGTTCTCGCCGGGGGAAAGCGTATGACGTTCTGAAGCATCGTGCGCCAGCGCTGCTGGGGGTTACTCCTGGTAGTGGCCGGTGTCTGTATTATTACCTTTATTATTTCACACATGATCCCCGGCGACCCGGCGCGTCTGCTGGCGGGCGATCGCGCCAGCGACGAAATCGTGCAGAACATTCGCCAGCAGCTGGGGCTGGATCGGCCGCTGTATGTGCAGTTTGGCCGCTACGTGGACGCCCTGGCCCACGGTGATTTAGGCACATCCATCCGTACCGGACGCCCGGTTGCGGAAGAGCTGAAAGCCTTTTTCCCCGCCACGCTGGAGCTGGCCTTTTGTTCTTTGCTGCTGGCGCTGGTTATCGGCGTGCCGCTGGGGATTTTGTCGGCGGTGTACCGCAACCGCTGGCTGGATCACCTGGTGCGTTTAATGGCGATGACCGGAATTTCCACGCCTGCATTCTGGCTTGGGCTGGGCGTGATTGTCCTGTTTTACGGGCATCTGCAGATTCTGCCGGGCGGCGGCAGGCTGGACGACTGGCTCGATCCGCCGACGCACGTCACCGGGTTTTATCTGCTGGACGCCCTGCTGGAAGGCAACGGTGAAGTCTTTTTCAACGCGCTGCAGCACCTGATTTTACCCTCGCTGACGCTGGCGTTTGTTCACCTGGGCATCGTGGCGCGCCAGGTGCGCTCGGCGATGCTGGAGCAGCTTAGCGAGGACTACATCCGCACCGCACGCGCCAGCGGGCTGCCCGGCTGGTACATCGTCCTGCGCTACGCCCTGCCGAATGCGATGATCCCGTCCATTACCGTGCTCGGGCTGGCGCTGGGCGACCTGCTTTACGGCGCCGTCCTGACCGAAACCGTCTTTGCCTGGCCGGGTATGGGCGCCTGGGTGGTGACGTCCATTCAGGCGCTGGACTTCCCGGCGGTGATGGGCTTTGCCGTCGTCGTTTCGCTGGCCTACGTGCTGGTTAATCTGGTGGTCGATCTGCTTTACCTGTGGATTGACCCGCGAATCGGGCGCGGAGGTGCCGAATGATGTTAACGCAGGAAACACCCGTCCCGGTGAAAACCGCCAGACAACGCATCAACTGGGCAAAGCTGTTCTGGATGCTGCGCCAAAGCCCGCTCACGATTGTCGGCGGCGTCATTATGATCGCGATGCTTTTGCTGATGGTGACCTCGCCGTGGATAGTGCCGCATGACCCGAACGCGCTGGATCTCACCGCCCGCCTGCAGGCACCCTCTGCGCAACACTGGTTTGGCACAGATGAGGTGGGACGCGACCTGTTCAGCCGCGTGCTGACGGGCAGCCAGCAGTCGATTACCGCCGGGCTGGCGGTGGTGGTGATTGCGGGCGGCATTGGCTCGCTCCTGGGCTGTTTGTCCGGCGTCCTGGGCGGGCGCGGCGACGCCGTCATCATGCGGGTGATGGACATTATGCTCTCCATTCCTTCTCTGGTGCTGACCATGGCGCTGGCCGCCGCGCTCGGTCCGAGCCTGTTTAACGCCATGCTGGCGATTGCGATTGTCCGCATACCGTTCTACGTGCGGCTGGCGCGCGGTCAAACCCTGGTGGTGCGACAGTTCACCTACGTTCAGGCCGCCCGCACGTTTGGCGCGTCCCGCTGGCATTTGATCCGCTGGCACATCCTGCGCAACGCCCTGCCGCCGCTGATCGTGCAGGCGTCGCTGGATATCGGCAGCGCCATTCTGATGGCCGCCACGCTGGGGTTTATTGGCCTGGGCGCGCAGCAGCCCACCGCCGAATGGGGCGCGATGGTGGCCGTGGGCCGTAACTACGTCCTGGACCAGTGGTGGTACTGCGCCTTTCCCGGTGCGGCGATTTTGATTACCGCCGTGGGCTTTAATCTGTTTGGCGACGGTATCCGCGATCTGCTGGATCCGAAGTCAGGAGGCAAACAGTAATGACCGAACCGGTACTCAATATTGAAGACCTGCATCTGAGCTTCCCGGTTTTTCGCGGGGAGGTCCACGCCCTGAACCACGTTTCGCTGGAGATCGGCAGGGGCGAAATTGTCGGCGTGGTGGGCGAATCAGGATCTGGCAAATCCGTTACCGCCATGCTCGCCATGCGCCTGCTGCCAGAGGGCAGCTACCGTATTCATCACGGTCAGGTGAGATTACTCGGTGAAAACGTCCTGACGGCGTCCGAGAAACAGCTTCGCCAGTGGCGCGGCGCTAAAGTGGCGATGATTTTTCAGGAGCCCATGACCGCCCTCAACCCGACGCGGCGGATTGGTAAACAGATGGTGGAGGTGATCCGCCAGCATCAGCCGCTTTCCCGGCGCGAGGCACAGCAGAAGGCGATCGCCCTGCTGGAAGAGATGCAAATTCCGGACGCGAAGGAGGTCATGGCGCGTTATCCGTTTGAACTCTCCGGCGGCATGCGCCAGCGGGTGATGATCGCCCTTGCCTTCTCCTGCGAGCCGGAGTTGATCATCGCCGACGAGCCAACCACCGCGCTGGACGTTACCGTCCAGCTCCAGGTGCTGCGTTTACTGAAGCATAAGGCGAAGGCCAGCGGCACCTCGGTGCTGTTTATCAGCCATGATATGGCCGTGGTATCCCAGCTCTGCGACAGAATGTACGTAATGTATGCGGGCAGCGTGATCGAGAGCGGCGCCACGCAAACGCTGATCCACCGCCCTGTGCATCCCTATTCTATCGGCCTGCTGCGGTGCGCGCCGGAAAACGGCCAGCCGCGCGACCTGCTGCCCGCCATTCCCGGAACGGTGCCCAACCTGAGCCAGCTTCCGCAGGGGTGCGCTTTCCGCGAGCGCTGCTTTGCCGCGGGGGCAAAATGCAGCGAAACGCCGCGCCTGCAGCCGCATGGCGCAGAGGGCCAACTGGCTGCCTGCTGGTATCCACAACGGGAGAAACACCATGTCTGATGTACTGCTGGAACTGGATAGCGTGCACGTGAACTTTGCGGCGCGCAAAAACTGGCTGGGCCGCGTGACGGAACGGGTCCATGCGCTCAACGGGCTGGATCTCCAGATCCGTCGGGGCGAAACGCTGGGCGTTGTCGGAGAATCCGGCTGTGGGAAAAGCACGCTGGCGCAGCTGCTGATGGGGATGCTTAAACCCAGCACCGGCGCATGCCAGCGTGCCCACCACGCCGGTGGCATGCAGATGGTGTTTCAGGATCCGCTCTCCTCGCTCGACCCGCGATTGCCGGTCTGGCGCATCATTACCGAGCCGGTGTGGGTGCAAAAACGCAGCAGCGAGCGCGAGCGCCGCCAGCTGGCGGCAGATCTGGCGCTGCAGGTGGGCATTCGCCCGGAATATCTCGACCGCCTTCCACACGCCTTCTCCGGCGGGCAGCGCCAGCGCATTGCCATCGCCCGGGCGCTTTCGTCCGATCCGGATATCATCGTGCTCGATGAACCCACCAGCGCGCTGGATATCTCCGTGCAGGCGCAAATCCTCAACCTGCTGGTGACGCTACAGCAGCAGCGTAATCTGACTTACGTACTGATCTCGCATAACGTCTCGGTGGTCAGACACATGAGCGACCGCGTGGCGGTGATGTATCTCGGACAGATTGTGGAGCTGGGCAGCGCCGCGAAGGTACTTGGCGAACCGCGCCACCCCTATACCCGCCTGCTGCTCGATTCGGTTCCCCGCACCGGAGAGCCGCTGGATGAAACGCTGGCGTTACGCAAAACGGAGCTTCCCGGCAACCGTCACCTGCCAGAAGGCTGTTTTTTCCGCGACCGCTGCCCGATGGCCGCGCAGGGGTGCGAACATCCTCAGCCGCTACAGCCCTCTCGCGAGGGCCGTCACGTTCGCTGCTGGCGCAGCCTGGGTTAAATTTGCGCCATCCCGCCGTCCACAAACAGCTCGGTGGCGTTGATAAAGCTGGCCGCGTCGGAGGCCAGAAACGCCACCGCTTTACCCACCTCGCCCGGCGCGCCTAAACGTCCGAGCGGCACCTGCGCGGCCAGCGCGTCGTACAGCCCCTGGCGATGTTCTTCCGGCACCAGATCCCCTAAACCTGGCGTTTTGATCGGGCCCGGGCTTACAACATTGACGCGGATCCCACGGCCCTGCAAATCCAGCGCCCAGGAGCGGGCAAAGTTACGCACCGCGGCCTTACTGGCGCTGTAGACGCTGAAGTTAGCCGTCCCCTTAATCGACACCGTCGAGCCGGTCAGAATGATCGACGAGCCGGTTGATAACAGAGGCAGCGCCTTCTGCACCGTGAACAGCACCCCGCGAACGTTGGTGCCAAAAATCCGGTCAAACTGTTCTTCGGTGATCGCGCCCAGCGGCAGCATATCGCCGCCACCCGCATTGGCGAACAGAATATCGAGACGGCCTTCTTCTTTTGCTATCCGGGCATAAACCGCATCCAGATCGGCAAGCTTAGAGACGTCCGCGCGAATGCCCACTGCGTCAGAAGCAATCTCTGCTACCGCGGCGTCAAGTTCGGCCTGACGACGCCCGGTGATGTACACCTTCGCGCCCTGTGCCGCCAGCTCCTGCGCCGTGGCAAGACCGATACCGGTGCTGCCGCCGGTGACGAGTGCAATTTTTCCTGAGAGAGTCGTGTTCATGTCATTTACCTTTTTGTGTTTGCGTTGGACAGACTTTATCCCTTGCGGCATTTATGAAAAATGGGCAAAAATGAAAATGACTATTCACCTATGGAAATAATCAGAGGTCATCATGGATCAGCTAATGGCGATGCGCGCCTTCACGCGGGTGGTGGAATCCGGCAGTTTTACCCGCGCGGCGGACTCGCTGAATATGCCGATCGCCACGCTGAGCAAACTGGTTAAATCCCTTGAGGCGCACCTGGCGATACGTCTCCTTCACCGGACGACTCGTCGGGTGGTCACGACGCCTGAAGGGCTGGAATACTATGATAAAGCGCGCCGGGTGCTGATTGATATCGAAGATATCGACACCTCGTTTCGCGTTTCCCGCGCGACGCCCAAGGGACATTTGCGGGTTGACGTGGGCGGTTCCACCGCACGGGACGTGCTCATCCCCCTGCTGCCGGATTTTATGCAGCGCTACCCGGATATCCGTATCGATCTTGGCGTGGCCGATCGTCCGGTCGATCTTATCAGCGGTAACGTAGACTGCGTGATCCGCGGCGGCCCGCTGAACGATTCAACGCTTATCGCACGTCATCTCGGTGACGCTCAGATGGTCACCTGCGCGACGCCGGGTTACCTTAAAAACCACGGCGTTCCGGCCTATCCGCAGGAGCTGCGCAACGGCCACAAGCTTGTTAGTTATCTCTCTCCCGTCACCGGGCGGCCGTTTCCGTTTCGCTTCCTGCAGAACGGCGAGGCGCTGGAAATCACTATTCCGCACTATCTCGGCGTCAATGAAAGTAACGCTCATCTGGCGGCTGCCGCGGCGGGTCTGGGGATCGTTCAAACCTTTGAGTATTCAGCAAAGACCTATTTGCAGACGGGAGCGCTGGTGGCGATTCTGGGTGACTGGCAGCCTGCCGCGTACCCGTTTCACGTGGTCTACCCGCAGAACAGGCATTTGACGCACAGACTGAAGGTGTTTATCGCCTGGCTGGCGGAGGTGTTCCCCGCCGCGCTGAAGGGATAGCCGGGCGCAAACCCGGCGGGAAATTAATTTAGCTTATAGTCCAGGGTGATCTCGGCTTTCAGAAGCTGTGAAACCGGGCAGCCCGCTTTGGCTTTCTGAATAATGCCGTCAAACTGCTGTGGCGCAATGCCCGGTACGGTGACCTTACTTTGCAGCGCAACCTTAGTGATGGCAAAGCCGCCGTCGGTTTTATCCAGAGAGACGTCCGCGGTCGTATCAATCGAATCAGCGGTATAGCCCGCTTCACCCAGCATCAGCGACAGTGCCATGGAAAAACAAGCCGCATGTGCCGCGCCGATCAGCTCTTCCGGGTTAGTCCCCTTTTCACCCTCAAAGCGGGTGTTAAAGCCGTAAGGCTGTTGGTTGAGAACGCCGCTCTCGGTGGAAACCGTTCCTTTCCCGCGCTTAATGTCGCCAGACCAGTGTGCCGAACCGTGCTTATGAATCGTCATTCTTGCTCTCCTTTTGGCTTACAAAGGGTTAAGTATAGACTACGCATCTGACACGCCCTGGAACACAGACGATTCCGTGTCTTTCACCTGCTGTACCGACAAAAGGATAATGATATGACGCTAAAAATCAGGATGGCCGTCGCGGTAGCCACGCTGGCTCTCTCTCTTTCTTCACTGGCCAAAACGCCGGAAAACTTTATCTATACCAGCTCAGGCGACCTCGACGCGGCGCTCCCGCTGGTTGCGCGTGGCGACATCGGCGGCGTACAGATCGTTTACAACTGGCGCCAGCTTGAACCCGAGAAGGACAGCTATGACTTCTCGCGGATTGAGCAGGATCTGGCGCGTCTTAAGGCCGTCCGGAAAAAACTCTTTATTCAGATCCAGGATCGTTTCTTTGAGCCGGACGCCCGCTACGTCCCGGACTATCTGATGCACGATAAGCAATACAGCGGCGGGATTGCGCCGCAGTTTGATAACCCCGGCGAGGGCAAGCCTGTCGGCGCGGGATGGGTAGCGCGTCAGTGGGACCCCACGGTGCGCCAGCGCTACCAGGCACTGCTGGCAGCGCTCGCAAAACGCTTTGATGGCGAGGTGTATGGCGTAAACCTGCCTGAAACCGCGATTGATATTGACGAGAAAAATCCGCCAGCGGGCTTCACCTGCGATAGCTATTTCGCGGGTGAGATGGAAAATCTGTCCTTTGCGCGCAAGGTTTTTCAGAAATCACATGTGGTGCAGTACGTGAACTTCTGGCCGTGCGAGTGGGATAACGACCACAACTATATGGGGCGTCTTTTTGCGTATGCCAGCGCCAACAATATCGGCCTGGGCGGGCCGGACATTGTGCCCAACCGCAAGGCGCACATGAAGAATGCCTATCCCTTCTTCCATAAAAATAAACAGGCGCTGCCGCTCATTGCCATGGCGGTTCAGGAGCCGACTCTGACCTATAAGGATCCTCAGACCGGAAAACCGTTCACCAAAGCCGAGTTTGTCCGCTTCGGCGAAAATTATCTCGGGGCCGATATTATTTTCTGGAGCACAGCCTCTCCCTGGCTAAAGGCAAAATAATCGCCCCTCAGGCAAGGTGGCGGGACAGTTCGTCAAGAAACACGCGCAGCGCGGCAGGCTGGTATTCCCGTGACTGATAAATGCCGTGGATGGCAAGCGATTTCGGCTCCAGCGACGCCAGTACCGGCACCAGTAATCCCTGCTCAAGCGCGGCGCGCGCTTCGCGCTCCGGCAGCATGGCGATGCCGCAGTGCTCGATCGCCGCGTTCATGAGCAGTGAAGAGATACTGGCGCTCAGGTTGCCGCTGACGGCCACGCTCAGGCTTTCGCCTTCCGGGGTCAGGAAGTGCCAGGACTGCCCGGCGAAAAAGCTGTAGTGCAGGCAGTTATGCTGCGCCAGTTCTTCGGGGCTGACGGGCGTGCCGTGCTGTGCCAGATACGCCGGCGAGGCGCAGAGCACCGATCGACATTCCCCCAGCCGGCGGGCGATCATGCCGGGCTCCGGGTTATCGGTAATGCGCACGGCGACGTCAATGCGCTCTCCCACCAGGCTGACCGGATGGTTGTTCACGTCCAGCTCAATGCGCAGCTGCGGGTAGCGCGAGAGCAGGCCGGGCAGGACCGGCGCAATCAGGTGCATGGCGGTAAAGTGCGCGCAGGCTACCCGCAGCGTGCCGGACGGCAGATCTTTTTCCGACTGACCTTCGATTTCCTGCGAGATCTGCGAGAGAGTCCGCGTTTTTTGCAGCACCTTTTCCCCTGCCGCCGTCAGCGTCAACTTGCGCGTGGAGCGGTTTACCAGCCGCGTCCCCGCCCACTTCTCCATTTGTTCAAGGTAACGGCTCACCATCGGCCGGGAAATGCCCAGCGCGCGGGCCGCCGCGCTCAGGCTTCCCAGTTCGCATATCCGGTTATAGACCTGAGCGGCAATAACGCGATCCATATAAGCTCCATCTGCTCGATTTATGAAACTAAGCATGTCTTGTTTCAGGAATTCTGGCAAATGAGAATATCCGTACAATAGAGACATTCCTGAACAACAGAGACAACAGCATGAAATTCCCTCATATTGCACTGCTTTCCACCCTTTTCGCTCCGGCCGTTTTTGCCGCGCCGTTGACGATTGATACCTATAACCCGCAGGATAAAGGCATTTTCGCGGTCTCCTCCACGCTCGTTTCCGGCCCGAAAGAGGCGGTGCTGTTTGACGCGCAGTTCAGCGTGAAGGATGGCGAAGCGCTGGTAGAGAAAATTCGCCGCAGCGGTAAAACGCTGAATAAGATTGTGATCACCTCCGGCGATCCGGATTTCTATTTTGGCCTGCAGCCGCTGGTGAAGGCCTTCCCGAATGCCAAAGTGGTGGCCACGCAGCAGGTGGTTGACCATATTAAGGCCACCAAAGACGCCAAGCTCGCCTTCTGGGGCCCGCAGATGAAAGACGGCGCGCCAACGGAACTGGTGGTGCCGCAGGTGCTCGCCTCCACCACCTTTATGATTGACGGGGAAAAGGTCGATATCGAGCAGCCGGACAGCTACGCGGCCTACGTGTGGATCCCGTCCGTGAAAACCATCCTCGGCGGCACCGGGATCTCCTGGGGGATTCACGTCTGGACGGCTGATACCCAGACGCCGGCTCGGCGTCAACAGTGGCAGCAGACCCTGGACAACATGGCCGCGCACAGGCCGGAACGCGTGATACCGGGCCACTACCTGGGCACGCCACCGTCCGGAACCGGGGCTATTGATTTTACCCGTGGCTATCTGCAGCATTTTGAACAGGCGTTGTCGGCACATAAAAACTCTGCGGGCGTCATCGGTGCACTGAAAAAACAGTATCCGGATCTGGCAGAAGAGAGTTCTCTGGAATTAAGCGCCAAAGTGAATACCGGCGAAATGAAGTGGTAATTTAAAAACGGCTCCTGCTATATTCCCGCGATAGCAGGAGCACCGCCATAATATCCGCACTGCCTCACGCCAATATATCCCTCCGTTTTAAAAGCACATAAAAGCATGTACTTATGTCATTTTTATTTCTAAGATGAATCTGAGACACAACCGGGGAAATATTTGCCATTCTGTTTGTGAATTAAATTTTTGCGAGCCGTACCATTAAACAGACAACGACACGGAGGCAGCATGTTTACTTATTACCCGGCTAATACCACAGCAGCACAACCTGAACTCGTTAACGCGATTGCGCAGGGTCTTCACGCCGAGCACGGTGCTGTGACTGAAGATGACATTTTAATGGAACTGACCAAGTGGGTGGAATCCACGGATAATGACATCCTCAGTGACATCTACCAGCAGACCATTAACTACGTCGTCAGCGGGCAAAGCGCACCTTTGTAAAAACCTGCTAAGCTGGATCTGCAACCTAAGGGGTTACATTTCGTTTGCGAAAGCAAACTGGTCCTTAAAACTATCAACAGGATTGAGGAGTTAACATGAAATCGAACCGTCAGGCACGCCACATTCTGGGACTGAACTACAAGCTTTCTAATCAGCGTAAAGTGGTGATTGAAGGCGACCACGAAACGCAAGTCACTCACGCCACCGGCAGAAAACGCCACGCGGGCAAGTAAGTTCCCGACTGAGATCCAGAACACCATCGGCAAAACCGATGGTGTTTTTGTTTATGTGTTGCGGTAATTAATATTTAGCTCCTTTATAATACCGCCCGACCGCACCCCGTAGCACAGGCCAGAAAGATGACAAACAGCAGTGTCAGGGACGGATCTTCAAAAAAAGAGTGAGTGACATGGACAACAAACTGAAAAAACATCGTTCCTTATACATCCCATACGCCGGCCCGGTTTTACTCGAATTCCCCCTGCTCAACAAAGGCAGCGCCTTCAGCATGGAAGAGCGCAGCAGCTTTAACCTGCTTGGCCTGCTGCCGGAAGTGGTTGAAACCATTGAAGAACAGGCGGAGCGCGCGTGGATCCAGTATCAGGGCTTCAAAACCGAGATCGACAAACACATCTACCTGCGCAACATCCAGGACACCAACGAAACCCTCTTCTATCGCCTGGTGCAAAACCATCTCGAAGAGATGATGCCGGTGATCTACACCCCAACGGTGGGTGCGGCGTGCGAACGCTTCTCTGAGATCTACCGTCGCTCACGCGGCGTCTTTATCTCTTATCAGAACCGTCACAACATGGACGACATTCTGCAGAACGTGCCGAACCACAATATTAAAGTGATTGTGGTGACGGACGGGGAACGTATTCTCGGCCTCGGCGACCAGGGCATTGGCGGGATGGGGATCCCAATCGGTAAACTCTCTCTCTACACCGCCTGCGGCGGCATCAGCCCGGCGTACACCCTGCCGGTGGTACTGGATGTCGGCACCAACAACCAGCAACTGTTGAACGATCCGCTGTACATGGGCTGGCGTCATCCGCGCATTACCGACGACGAGTACTATCAGTTTGTCGACGATTTCATTCAGGCCGTGAAGCACCGCTGGCCGGACGTTCTGCTGCAGTTTGAAGACTTTGCGCAGAAAAACGCGATGCCGCTGCTGAACCGCTATCGCGATGAGATCTGCTCCTTTAACGACGACATCCAGGGCACCGCAGCGGTGACCGTGGGCACGCTTATCGCCGCCAGCCGCGCGGCCGGCAGCCAGCTGAGCTACCAGAAAATCGTCTTCCTGGGCGCAGGCTCTGCGGGCTGCGGCATCGCCGAGCAGATTATTGCCCAGACGCAGCGCGAAGGCTTAAGCGAAGAGCTGGCCCGCTCCCGCGTCTTCATGGTTGACCGTTTCGGCCTGCTGACCGACGGTATGCCGAACCTGCTGCCGTTCCAGACCAAGCTGGTGCAGAAGCGCGAGAACCTGAAGAACTGGGACACCGACAACGAAGTGCTCTCCCTGCTGGACGTGGTGCGCAACGTGAAGCCGGATATTCTGATCGGCGTTTCCGGGCAAACCGGTCTCTTCACCGAAGAGATTATTCGCGAGATGCACAAGCACTGCGAGCGCCCTATCGTGATGCCGCTGTCTAACCCGACTTCCCGCGTGGAAGCGACGCCGCAGGACATCATCGCCTGGACCGAAGGTAACGCGCTGGTTGCCACCGGCAGCCCGTTCGATCCGGTGGTATGGAAGGATAAAACCTATCCGATCGCCCAGTGCAACAACTCCTATATCTTCCCGGGCATTGGTCTGGGCGTGATCGCCTCCGGCGCGTCCCGCATTACCGATGAGATGCTGATGTCAGCGAGCGAAACCCTTGCGGGCTATTCGCCGCTGGTCAACAACGGCGAAGGGCTGGTGCTGCCGGAACTGAAGGACATTCACAAGGTGTCGCGCGCTATCGCGTTTGCGGTGGGTAAAATGGCGCAGCAGCAGGGCGTGGCGGTGAAAACCTCTGCCGACGCGCTGCAGCAGGCTATTGATGATAACTTCTGGATGCCTGAATACCGCAGCTATCGCCGTACCTCGATTTAATTAGCTCCGACCCTTCCCTCTCCTCAAAAGGGAGAGGGAACGTGAACACCCTCCTCCCTTTATTTTCTTTGCCTCTTCTACAGTATTCCCCTGACCATTATTTAAAAAATCAATATTCCGACAACAATTCATATCTCATTGAAATATAAATATTTTGCATGACATTTTTTGCCTAATAAACAGTTTCTTTTAAAGGTTTAGTAACGTTCCGCATCACTAAATTCATTAATTGAAAAAGGAGTTTTGAAATGGCAATTCCGGCTTACCTTTGGCTTAAAGATGACGGCGGCGCAGATATCAAAGGCGCTGTTGATGTACAAGATCGCGAGGGAAGTATCGAGATATTAGGGTTCGGTCATGGACTGTATCTGCCAACAGATAACATGACAGGAAAAATCACGGGTACGCGCGTTCATAGTGCGCTGGTATTTGAAAAGGAGTTTGACAGTTCTAGCCCTTACTTATACAAGGCCGTGGCAAAAGGCCAAACGCTGAAAAGTGCCGAGTTTAAGTGGTACAAGATCGACGACGCGGGTCAGGAAGTCGAATACTTCAACATGTACCTGGAGAACGTAAAAGTTGTCTCAATATGCCCCTTGATGCATGACGTAAAAAACTCGGCAATGGAAAAACATAATCATCTAGAAAATGTTTCCCTGCGTTATGAGAAAATCACGTGGCAACATTGCGACGGTAATATCATCTTTGCAGACTCATGGAATGACCGTTCATGAATCTCCTGCAATGCTATTTCCACCTCAACGGCGGTAAGTACGCAACACTGTCTGTGCCCGGAGTGGGTTTTTTCCCAGCATTTTCGGGGAATGGCAATGCAACAAATCGTCCCGAAAGCGCGTCGCTACCCGACATAGGCCCTCTCCCTCCGGGCCGATATTACATACTATTACGTGGATTAGGTGGTTGGTATACTCAAACAAAGGACAGTGTAAATGCATTTTTCACGGGTTCCAATCGGAGCGAGTGGTTTGCTTTATATCGCGATGACGGATTGATAAATGATGAGACTTTTGTGAACGGTATAAGGCGAGGAGAATTCAGATTGCACCCTATCGGACCATCTGGATTAAGTAAGGGATGTATCACGCTTTACAGTCAGAGCGATTTTAAGGTTCTGGCATCAGCCTTGCTACGAACGGGAGGGCTGCAACTGGGAAACTATATGATTGCTCATGGCGTTGTGCAGGTTTATTAATGAAGGTGATACTACTGGCACTGCTATGGTGTACGGCAGTGTTTCTTTCGTTACTCACACTATATAAAGTTATTCCACCGGAAGTGCAGTACTCTTTTGCGGAGCATTTTAAAATATATGGCGACGAATTGATCATGGATTTCGTTCTGTACCTTTTTTTAGGTGTTTCCGCATTCAGTGCGTCAGTTCTCACACTAGCCCTGTATGTTCTTATACGGGAAAAATAATTCTGGGCAGCACTGCTGCCCCTCTGTTTGGTATATGCAGGAAAACGTTGTATAGTGATAGTCACCTACAAACTCATAACATATAAGGAGGCCAATTATGCTGTATCGTGAAATTTTCAATGTTTCACATACATTTGGTGATCGCACCAGCTCAAGCGTTATCGGTATCGTGCTGCGATAACTTCTGCTTGAGCGAAGACACCAACCCCTGAAATCCCTTCTCTCGGGCTTACTGAGTTATCGTCAGCGATGTTTGACGAGGCATAAACATGCCTGTAACTCTTGGGTAAGCAACAATGAGCACTTTACTCACTGCACAATCTTTACGCGTTGATACGGCGTTTGGCACGCTCTTCGACTCACTCTCCTTTACGCTGAAAAAAGGCGACCGCATCGGCCTGCTGGGCGACAACGGCTGCGGCAAAAGTACGCTTTTAAAGGTGCTGGACGGAACAGATATCCCAGCCGCCGGAACGGTAGCGCTGGCCGGGCACTGCCTGATGGCGCGCGTGGAGCAACATCTCCCGGACGCCATTTTCCCGCTGACCATGCTGGATGCCGTACTCGCGCAACTGCCTTTAGCTGAGCACGAAAGTCTGCGCTGGAAAGCCGAAACGCTGCTGGCGAGCATGGGCTTCACGCCGCAGGATATGATGCTGCAATCCGCCACCCTGAGCGGCGGACAGCACACCCGCCTGCTGCTGGCGCGGGCGTTGATTCACGAGCCGGATCTGCTGCTGCTGGATGAACCCAGCAACCACCTGGATCTGCCGACCATGCTCTGGCTGGAACACTTTTTACAGAACTGGTCAGGCAGCTTCGTGCTGGTTTCGCACGACAGACAGCTGCTGGATGCCGTCACAAACGGCAGCTGGATCCTGCGTGATAAGACGCTGCACTACTTTGCCCTTCCCTGTACGGCCGCCCGTAAAGCGCTTGCAGCAAAAGACGAAAGCGATGCGCAGCGCCACAAGGCGGAGCAAAAGGAGATCGACCGCGTGACCGCCAGCGCCAAACGTCTGGCGACCTGGGGTAAGGTTTACGACAACGAAGACCTGGCCCGCAAAGCCAAGCAGATGGAAAAACAGGTCGAACGACTCAAAGAAAGCCAGACCGCGCTCACGGCGGGCAGTCCATGGACGCTAACCCTGCGCGGCGACGCGCTGCGGGCGGACCGTCTGCTGGAGATGGAAAACCTCAGCGTCCCGCCTGCGCCCGGGCTACCGCCACTGTTTAACATCGAAACGGCGCGGCTGAAAAGCGGCGATCGCGTGGCAATTGTCGGTCGTAACGGCTGCGGTAAATCGTCGCTGATGAAGCTTATCTGGCGACATTTTGTGGATGAACCGACGGACTGCGGGCTGAAAATCCATCCGCGCGTCTCGCCTGGCTACTACGACCAGACGCTGCATCAGCTGCCGGATGACGCCACGCTGCTCGACGCGCTGGAACCTTTCGCTCCCGACCCGCAAAACAGGAAGATGGCGCTCATCAGCGCCGGGTTCCCGTGGGCGAGACACGGGCAAAAAGTCAGCACGCTCAGCGGCGGCGAGCGCTCTCGCCTGCTGTTCGTCGGGCTGACGCTTGCCCGCTACAGCCTGCTGATGCTGGATGAGCCCACCAACCATCTCGACATGGAAGGCAAAGAGGCACTGGCGGAAACGCTGCAACAGTTCGAAGGCGGCGTGCTGCTGGTCAGCCACGATCGCCAGTTAATTAGCCAAAGCTGTAACCGCTTCTGGCTGATTGAGGACGGCTGGCTGAGCGAGTGGCACGATGCTGAAGCCGTGTTTGAGCGGCTGCGTGAAAGCGCGGGGCTCGGGACATCCGCCGCGCCCGTCGTCACCGCTGAGGAGGTTCAACCCTCGCGGTATGACGATCTGCTGGAGCGGCTGATCGCGCTGGAAACGCTGCTGGAAGACGATCTGGCGCGTAAGCCGAAACATCAGAAGCCGCAGCTGCAGGCGCAATGGCGTAGAGAAATTGAGGAGATTGAAGCCCAGCTGTAAATCTGCGCCCGGCGAGCACCTCGCCGGGCCAGCATTTTCCCCCTTAATTATTAGAGGATCGCCGTATTCTTAATCTGAAATCGAATCAAATGATGACATTATGTTGCCGCAGCCTTGCATTACCAGGCTAATGTATTAATCCTTAAGGGGTACTACACCTGCTATGCAGATTCTTATCATGAACAAGGAGATACACATGAAGGCTGCTGTTGTTACTCAGGATCATCAGGTCAATGTCACTGAAAAAACCTTACGCCCGCTTAAGCACGGAGAAGCCCTGCTGAAAATGGAGTGCTGTGGTGTATGCCATACCGACCTCCACGTGAAGAACGGTGATTTTGGCGATAAAACCGGGGTAATCCTGGGCCATGAAGGTATTGGTATCGTGAAAGAAGTCGGCCCTGGCGTGACGTCGCTGAAAGTCGGCGACCGTGCAAGCGTGGCCTGGTTCTTTGAAGGATGCGGTCACTGCGAATACTGTAATACCGGTAACGAAACCCTGTGCCGTGACGTGAAAAACGCCGGTTACTCCGTTGACGGCGGCATGGCGGAAGAGTGCATCGTCACCGCGGATTACGCGGTAAAAGTGCCGGATGGTCTGGATTCGGCGGCGGCCAGCAGCATTACCTGCGCCGGCGTCACCACCTACAAAGCGGTGAAAATCTCCGGCATAAAACCGGGCCAGTGGATCGCGATTTACGGTCTGGGCGGGCTGGGCAACCTCGCGCTGCAGTACGCCAAAAACGTGTTTAATGCCAAAGTCATCGCTCTGGACGTTAACGATGAACAGCTGAAGCTGGCCGCGAGCATGGGTGCAGATTTAACCATCAACTCCCGCAGCGAAGATGCCGCTAAGATTGTGCAGGAAAAAACCGGCGGCGCGCATGCCGCAGTCGTCACCGCCGTCGCAAAAGCGGCCTTCAACTCGGCGGTAGATGCCGTGCGTGCCGGTGGCCGCGTGGTCGCCGTTGGCCTGCCGCCGGAAGCAATGAGCCTGGACATTCCGCGTCTGGTGCTGGACGGTATACAGGTGGTGGGTTCGCTGGTTGGCACCCGTCAGGATCTGCAGGAAGCCTTCCAGTTTGCGGCCGAGGGCAAAGTGGTGCCGAAAGTGACGATGCGTCCTATCGAGGACATCAACGCCATTTTTAAAGAGATGGAACAGGGCCAGATCCGTGGCCGTATGGTGATCGACTTACGCTCGTAAACACCTTTTGCCGGGTAGTGGCTACGCCTTACCCGGCTCATTGCTACGACGAACGACGAACTGAAATCCACTCCTGAACCTCAATCTGGAAGGTGTCCGGCGCTTTTCGGTACATTTTACGCGCCAGGTCGAGAATAGTATGACGCGCGAGCTCCTCTTCCATCCGCTGCTGCGCGCTATCCATGACTGAACGTACTCCGCACGGGCCGTCGCAGACCCAGGCAGGCGGTGCTTCATCAAACACGGCCAGCCGCTGGCGCACTTCACGACATTCGAACATGTTTTTCTCGCCGTCAATGGCATGCGCCACATCCAACACGCTGATCAGCTCCGCCGGACGCGCCAGCTTAAAGCCCCCGCCCTTGCCTTCCGTACTGATGACCAGCCCGGCACGTGACAGGCGTGTGAAGATTTTGCCGAGGTAGTCATACGGCACGCCCTGCAAGGCAGCCATCTCCCGGACGCTCATCTCACGCTCGTTGCCCTTCGCATCCACCATACACATCAGGCTGTGAATGCCGTATTCCACACCGGAACTGTAAAACGCCATGGTTAACTCCGAATTAGTGTTCGGAGCATTATAACGATTTTTAACTCAGAAAGAAGTTGTCGGAGTTAACTCCGACAAGTATAGTGGCAGTTATGTCAGGCATGAAGCCTGGCGGGAGAAAGGATCGAATATGAAAAAGCAGATTTTAATCGTAGGCAGTGGTTTTGCGGGTATGTGGGCAGCCGTGAGCGCGGCACGTCTCTCTGAGCAGCAGGGTAATAACAGTCTGGAAATTGCGGTTCTGGCCCCCTTGCCTGAACTCCGCGTTCGGCCACGCTTCTATGAGGAGAAGGTTTCAACGCTGGTCGCCCCGTTGACTGACCTGTTTGCCGAGCTTGATATCACATTCATCGCCGGACACGCGGAACAAATTGATACCACGGCGAAAACCGTTTTATACCGGATGTCCAATGGCGCGCATGCTACGGCTTCCTACGATAGGCTGATCCTCGCTACGGGCAGCCAGACCAAACGCCCACCGATTGCCGGCCTGGCTGACTACGCCTTTGACATCGACCAGCTGGAATCCGCACAGGTATTTGAGCGTCACCTTGATTCACTGGCGTTACGTCCCTCCACGCCCGAGCGCAACACCGTGGTAGTCTGCGGAGGCGGCTTTACCGGCATCGAGCTGGCAACGGAGCTACCTGCCCGACTGCGTGCCCGTTTTGGCGACAATACGGAGATTAAAATAGTCGTAGTTGAGAGAGGACCAGTCATTGGCGGCCATTATAGCGACGCATTGCGTAAAACAATTGCAGAGGCGAGTGAGGCGCTGGGCGTTGAATGGCGGCTGAAGAGTGAAGTTGAAGCCATTGATGCTCACGGCGTAACGCTGAAAAACGGTGAACGTATTGCTGCTGCGACCGTCGTCTGGACCGCAGGCGTCGAGGCAAATCCTCTCAGCCTGCAGATAGACGGTGAACGCGATAGCCAGGGCCGCCTGGTTGTGACAGAGACGTTGCAGGTCCCCGCACTTCCTGACGTCTATGCCACCGGCGATATGGCTCACGCCAAAACAGACGATGCGGGCAACACGGCGCTGATGACCTGCCAGCACGCGATCCAGCTAGGGAAATTTGCCGGTCACAACGCTGCCGCCAGCCTGCTGAACGTTGCTCCTTACCCTTATCGTCAGGTGAACTATGTTACCTGCCTGGATTTAGGCGCGTGGGGCGCGGTTTATACCGAGGGCTGGGATCAGGCCGTCAAATCCGTCCGCGACGAGGCGAAGAAGATCAAGATCGCCATCACTAACGAGCTGATCTACCCTCCAGCAGCGGATAAAGCAGTCGCCTTTGCCGCCGCCGACCCGCTGGCGAAATTCGTTTAGGCCCCCGCCATCGCCCCGCTAACGGGGCGTTTTTATTTTCAGTTTCCGGCAATCCTTATCTCAATTCCTTCGTTCCCTTGCTTCCCCCCTCGCCCGATGATGAATCCGACGCTAACAAGAAGATAACAAAGGAATTCACCATGCAAACCCCATTTCGTCTGCCGCTGCTGACGGCGCTGATTCTGACGACAACCGCAGCCTGGTCCGCCGATGCGCCGGTCAAAGGCGGCACGCTGATTTATCTGGAGCAACAGGCGCACACCAACCTCTATCCGCCTGCCGGCGGCTTCTACCCGAACGGCGGCATTCTGAACCAGATCACCGACAAACTGACGTGGCAAAATCCAAAGACGCTGCAGGTCGAACCGTGGGTGGCCGAAAGCTGGACCACCAACGCCGATAAAACTGAATACACCTTTAAACTGCGTCCCGGTATTACCTTCTCCGACGGCACGCCGCTCGACGCCAACGCCGTAGCAAAAAACTTTGATACCTACGGTTTGGGCAATAAGGCGCAGCGCCTGCCGGTGTCAGAAGTGATCAATAACTACGATCGCAGCGAAGTGGTCGACCCGCTGACCGTGAAGTTTTACTTCAAAAAACCGTCGCCGGGGTTCCTGCAGGGCACCGCCACGATTGGCTCGGGCCTGGTCTCGCTCAGCACGCTGAAGCGCAACTTTGAAGAGCTGGGAGACGCCCGGCATATCATCGGCTCCGGCCCGTTTGTGGTGAAGGACGAGAAGCTCGGTCGCGAAGTGACGCTCGAAGCCCGTAAGGACTACCAGTGGGGGCCCAAAAATCTGGCGCAACAGGGTCCAGCCAATCTGGACGGCATCAAGTTTATCGTGACTCAGGAGGACAGCGTGCGCGTCGGCGCCCTGCTGGCCGGCCAGGCCGACTTTATTCGCCAGGTGCAGGCGTATGACGAAAAGCAGGCGACAGACCAGGGCTATAAAATCTACGCCGCCCCAACGCGCGGGGTGAACGACAGCATCAGCTTCCGCCCGGATAACCCGCTGGTCTCCGATATTCGCGTGCGCCAGGCGCTGCTGCATGCCACGAATGCAAAGCAGGTGGTCGAGACGCTCTTCTCGGCCAACTATCCGCAGGCGAAGTCGGTGATTGCCGATTCCGCCGCGGGCTTTGTCGATCTCAGCGACAAATTGACCTTTGACCCGGCAAAAGCCAACCAGCTGCTGGACGAGGCGGGCTGGAAAGCGGGCAGCGACGGGATCCGCGCCAAAGACGGCCAGCGGCTGGCGCTGACGGTATATGAATCCCTGCCGCAACCGCAAAACAAAGAGGTGCTGCAGCTGGTTGCCCAGCAGTGGCGTCAGGTGGGCGTAGTGCTGAACGTAAAAGCCGGGGACGCTGGCAGCCGCACGCTGGATAACCTTGATCCACAGAAAACCCCGTTAACCGTCTCCGAAGTGGGCCGCGCCGATCCGGACGTGGTGAAAAGCATGTTCTACCCGGCTAACCGCGACGCGCTGCTGCAAAAAGGCGGCTCCAGCGACAAGGTCAAAAGCTTCCGCGACGACAAGCTGAATGCGCTGCTGGTAAATATCTCCTCAGAGGTCGATCCGCAAAAACGCCTGCAGCTGACCGGCGATGCCCAGCGCTACCTGCTGGATAACGCCTACGTCATTCCGATTTTCGAGGAGCCACAGGTCTTTGCCGGTGCGCCGTGGCTAAAAGGCGTCAATTTTGAAGCGGTCGGCCGCCCGTCGTTCTACGGCGCGTGGATTGAGAAACACTGAGGAGCTGACGATGCGCCACGCACTTCTTCAACGTCTTGGGCACGGGCTGCTGGTGCTGTGGGCCGCCTTTACCCTCTCGTTCGTGTTGCTCCAGGTGCTGCCTGGCGACGCGGTGCTGATTAAATTTCAGAACCCGGACCTGGGCCTAAGCCCGGCGCAAATCGAGGAGATGCGCGTGGCCTACGGCGCGGACAGCCCGCTTTGGCAGCAATACGGCCACACGCTGCTGGCGATGCTGCGCGGGGATTTCGGCTACTCGTTACAGGCCGGGGTGCCGGTCAGCGAGCTGATTGCCAGCAATCTGCCGGATACGCTGAGCCTCGCCCTGCCCGCGTTTGTACTCGCGGTCCTGCTGGCGTTTGCGCTGGCCTTTGCGTCACGTCTGCCGGGTCTGCGCTGGCTGAGTAATACCCTCCAGTCTCTGCCGGTCCTGTTTATCTCCTTACCCACGTTCTGGCTGGGGATTGCCCTTATCCAGCTCTTTTCTTTCCAGCTGCGGCTGATCCCGGTGATTAACCCGACGCCGCTGCAGGGGTTGATCCTGCCGATCGTGACCGTCGCGATCCCGATCTCCGCCCCGCTGGCACAAATTCTGATGCGCAGCCTGGACCAGGTGGCGATGCAGCCGTTTGTCGCCGTTGCCCGCGCCAAAGGGCTGAGTGAAACCGCCGTCCTGTGGCGCCACGTCACCGGCAACGCGCTGCTGCCGGTACTCAATATTGCCGGGCTGCTGCTGGGCGAACTGATTGCCGGAGCGCTGATCACCGAAACCGTATTTGGCCGCAGCGGGCTCGGGCAGCTGACCCAGCAGGCGGTGAACAACCAGGACATCGCCGTGCTTCAGGCGGTGGTCATGATTTCCGCTCTCGGCTTTGTCCTGATCAATCTGCTGGTGGACCTGCTGATGCCGCTACTGGATCCCCGTTTGCAAACCGTTACCGGAGGTGCATCATGAGCCTGGTCGATTACGCTGCCGCCGCGCGAAAACGCGTTCCCGGCTGGCAGGGCGTCGCGTGGCAGCCGGGACTGTGGCTGGCGTGGGCGGTGATTATTCTCGCGGTTTTTGCTGCCGTAGCCCCCGGCCTGTTAACCCACTACAGCCCGATTGAGGGCATCGCCGGAGCACAACGTCTGGCACCGCAGGCGGGCCACTGGCTCGGCACCGATCAGCTTGGCCGCGATGTTTACACCCGCATTGTGTATGGTGCGTCCCACTCCCTGAGCGCGGCGCTCGCTGCCGTCACGATGGGGCTGGTGGTGGGCACCGGTCTGGGGGTGATCGCCGGCGCGTTCGCCGGACGCGTCGAGTCTTTCCTGATGCGTTTTGTCGATGTGCTGTTGTCCATTCCGTCTCTGCTGCTCTCGCTGACGGTCATTATTCTGCTCGGGTTTGGCACCGTTAACGCCGCCATTGCCGTCGGCGTGGCCTCCATCGCCAGCTTCGCCCGCCTCGCGCGCGGTGAAGTGGTGCGCATCCGCCATACGGATTATGTCGAGGCGGCGTTTGGCAGCGGCGGGACGTTCCTTGCGGTCCTGTGGCGACACATCCTGCCCAACGCCTTAACCGCCGTCCTCGCCTTTGCCACGCTGCAGTTTGGTCAGGCCATTCTGGCCCTCTCCACGCTGAGCTTTCTCGGCTACGGCACCCCGCCGCCTGTTCCGGAATGGGGCTTATTGATTGCCGAAGGCCGTAACTATCTCTCTACCGCCTGGTGGTTAACTACCTTCCCCGGCGTGGTCGTCATCGCCGTCGTGCTTGCCACCAACCGTATCAGCCAGCAGTTCAGCGGAGGCCTGAAATGACCGTACTCTCGGTAGAAAACCTGACCATCAGCTACCGTACCGCGCGCCAGTGGCGCGAGGTGGTGCATAACGTCAGCTTCACCCTCCGTCGGGGGGAAATGCTGGCCTTTGTCGGTGAATCTGGCTCAGGCAAAACAACCACGGCACAGGCGATCATTGGTCTGCTGGCGGATAACGCCCGACGCGATGCCGGGAAAATCGTGCTCAACGGCGAGGAGATTAGCCGGTGGTCAGCGAAGCGTCTCGATACCCTGCGCGGCGCGCGAATCAGCCTGGTTCCGCAGGATCCGGGTAATTCACTCAACCCGGTGAAAACCATCGGTGCGCAGGTCGGGGAAATTATTCAGCTCCACCAGAAAGTGACCCACGCCCGGCGCGACGAGCAGGTGCTCGCCCTGCTGACAAAGGTCGGCCTGAGCCATCCCGAACAGCGCATGAAGCAGTATCCGCATCAGCTCTCCGGCGGGATGAAACAGCGCGTGCTGATTGCCATCGCCATCGCCCTGCGCCCGGACGTGATCGTTGCCGATGAGCCCACCAGCGCGCTGGACGTGACGGTGCAAAAACGCATTCTCGATCTGCTGGATATCCTGCGTCGGGAATCGGGTACCGCCGTTCTGTTTGTCACCCACGATCTGGCGCTGGCTGCCCAGCGCGCGGACAGGCTGCTGGTATTTCGCAACGGCGAGGTTCAGGAGCACGGCGACACCGCCGACATTATCCGCAACCCGCAGCACGCCTACACCCGCCAGCTGTTGAGCGATCTCCAGGGCCAGCGCCTGACCATCGCCCCGGTAGCTGGCCTTCCGCTGGCGTCACCGGCCATTCGCGCCCGCGCCATCAGCAAACGGTTCTCGCTGGGCAAAGGTCATCACCTTCAGGCGCTGGATCGGGTGACGTTTGACGTCAGGCGCGGCAGCACGCATGCGCTGGTCGGTGAATCCGGCTCCGGGAAAACCACCCTCGCCCGTATTTTGCTGGGTTTTGAACAGGCGGACAGCGGACAGGTCATTATTGATGATATTGATGCCACCGACCTCAGCCGCGAGGCCCGACGCCAGCTGCGCCAGAAGATCCAGTTTGTCTACCAGAACCCGTTTGCCTCTCTCGACCCGCGTCAAACTCTGTTCGAGATCGTCGAAGAGCCCCTGAAGAATTTTTCTCGCCTGAGCAAAGCGGAGCGAAAGGTCCGGGTGGAGACCGTGGCGCAGCGGGTTGCCCTGCCCGTCGAACTGCTGAGCCGCACCGCCCGGGAACTTTCAGGCGGGCAGCGCCAGCGCGTAGCCATCGCCCGGGCGCTGATTCTGGAGCCGACTATTCTGGTGCTGGACGAAGCCACCTCCGCGCTGGACGTCACCGTACAGGCGCAGATTCTGGCACTGCTTCAGCAGCTGCAGCAGCAGCTGGGATTGACCTACCTCTTTATCACGCACGATCTCTCTACCGTCCGCCGGATCGCCCACAGCGTCACGGTGCTGCGCAGCGGTCAGGTGGTCGAACACGGTGACGTCGAGACCTTATTCACGTCGCCGCAGAACGACTATACCCGCGAGCTGATTGCCGCCATTCCCCATTTTTCACCCGCTACGGAGGAGTTCGCATGACGCGAAAACGCCTGGGATTTTTCACCCGCCTGCTTGACGACGCCACGCCGAAGGAGCGCTATCGTCTGGCAACCGAACAGATCCGCCACGCCGAACGCCACGGTTTTGACAGCGCCTGGATCGCGCAGCACCACTTCCACGAAAGTGAAGGCGGCCTGCCGTCGCCGCTGCTGTTTCTGGCCCACGTTGCGGCGCATACCGAAACCATCCGCCTGGGCACGGCCATCATTACCCTGCCGATGGAAAACCCGCTGCGCGTGGCGGAAGATGCCGCCGTGCTGGATCTACTCGCCGATGGGCGTCTCGAAGTCGGTTTTGGTTCGGGCGGTACGCCGACCTCTTTCCTGCCGTTCGGACTGACGTTTGAACAGCGCGGCGCGGCCTTTGCTGACCATTTGCATGTGATCCAGAGCGCCTGGCGCGGGGATTCGCTCACCCATCCGGATAACCACCTTTATCCGCCAGCGCCACAGCTGGCTGAACGGATCTGGATTGCCACCTTTTCCGTCGACGGTGCCGTTCGCGCCGCGCGGGCCGGACACGGTTTGATGCTCTCCCGCACGCAGCCGCGCCCGGCAGACCAGTTGGATTTGACGCTCGACGCGATCCAGAATCCAATTGTGGATGCCTACCTTGATGCGCTGCCTGCGGGCATTGCGCCGCGTATTCTGGCCTCCCGCACGGCGTTCGTTGCCGACAGCGATGACTACGCGCTGAAGGTCGCCACGCCGGGTCTCACCAGGCAGGCCCAGCAGCATCGCGCTGCCGGACACGTGGTTAAAGGTGACACCGTCACAGATTTTCGTCACCAGTTCGACGCCCATATCGGTTCGCCAGATACGGTGCTGCGTTCACTGCATGCGGACTCCGTTCTCCGGCGCGCCACGGATATATCATTTCAGGTCCATTCGGTTGAGCCCACCCATCGCGACACGCTGCGCTCCATCGAACTGATCGCCGAACATATTGCCCCCTATTTACGTTGAGGAGATACCTATGGCATTAAGTCACGACATTCTCGCCGAGCTGGCGGAAATTAAACCCGGTTCCCCTCTGGCGGAGGCGCGCGCCACGCGGGACGCCGCCACGCGCCACGCACAGGGCAGCTACGAAATCTTATTTACCCAGCAGGATAGCGATTTTGCGCTGGACGAGCGCTTCGCCGTCGCGGCAAAAGTCGCCAGGTGGCATAACGCGGAGGCGCTGGCCGCGCACTATGCGGGGTTTGGCCTGGCCGACCCGACCTCAGACCGTCTGACCCCGGCGCTGAATTTCGCGCGTCTGCTGACGTTCTCTCCCGTCGAAGCCACGCCGTCCGCGTTGACGGCGCTGACCCGCGCGGGCTGGAGCAAGGAAGGCATTGTTACCCTGGCGCAGCTTGTTGCGTTTGTCAGCTTTCAGAGCCGACTCGTCGCCGGGCTGCGGCTGCTAAATGACAAGCCGGTGGTGGCAAGCGATGCGCCGGTGGCGGCAGGCATCTGGCATACAACCGCAACCACAGTCTCCGGGAAGACGGCTCCCGTCGCGTTCACCCAGCAGGAGCTGGGCTGGGAGCCGTGGATCGACGCCAAACCGCTGGCGGACTTCCGTGATGACGAAGTTGCCGTTCTGGCGAAATTTGGCCATACCGATTCCGACTATTTCCGCCTGCTGGGGCGCAACCTGCCGGTGCTTGAACAGCGCACGCTAACGGATAAAGGAATTTTTTATACGCCGGGGGGATTGCCGCGCGCCGAGCGCGAGCTGGCCGCAACGGTAGCCAGTAAAATTAACGGCTGCATCTACTGCGCCTCTGTCCACGCGCGGAAAGCCAGCCAGCTGTCAAAGGATGACGCGGCGGTAGAGGCCCTGCTGGCCGTGCGTCCGGGACGATCCCTGAGTGAGGGGCAATCTGCGCGCTGGCAGGCGGAAATTAATTTTGCGGCGGCGCTGTCGGTTACCCCGCCGGCCGCCACGCCGCTGCACCTCGCCGCTCTGGAAAAAGAGGGGCTGGACACCTTAGCCCAGCTGGACCTGGTGCAGTCCGCTGCGTTCTTCGCCTGGGCCAACCGCCTTATGCTGACGCTGGGCGAGCCCTGGCTTGCCTGAATGCAATCAGGCTAGCGCGCGAGCGTTAGCCTGAGCCTGTCTGGCCCGCAGGTAACCGAAGATCAACAGCGCGCTCATGGCCGAGAACGAGAGGAGCGCCGCAGGCAGCGTGACGTAGCGCCAGCTAAAGCCGAGGGTAATCATCATCCCACCAAAGTACGCCCCGATCGCGCTGCCGAGATTAAACGCCATCTGCCCTCCGGCTGCCCCCAGCATCTCACCGCCCTTCGCATTTTGCAGAAGCAAAATTTGCAGCGGTGCAGAGAGCGCAAACAGCCCGGCACAGCAGATAAAGCCCATCACCAGCGAGGCCGTTTTCAGTTCGCCCAGGGCGAAAAGCAGCAGCAGCGAGGCGACAATCACCATATCGGTGATGGCCGCAATGCGCAGCGGGCTAAAGCGCCCCGAGAGCTTGCCACTCAGCAGATTGCCCAACACCATGCCAAGGCCCATCAGCATCATAATGGCCGTCATCATCCCTTCGGAAAAGCCAGAAACGTTGACCATAAACGGCTTAACGAAGCTGAACCACGCGAACACGCCAGCATTGCCAAACATGGTGGCGGCAAAAATCAGCCAGGGCTCAGGCTTCTTCAGGAACTGAAACTGCTCGGACAATTTGATTTCTGATTTGTCATGGATATCCGGCACCCAGAGCAGAACCGAGAGGATAACCAGCGCGTCGAACGCAGCAATCAGGAAAAAGGTATAGCGCCAGCTGAACTGGTGCCCCAGCCAGGTGCCGAGCGGGACGCCCACCAGGTTGGCCACGGTCATCCCGGCGATCATCCCGGCCACCGCGACCGTTACCTTCCCGGGTGGCGCAATTTTAGAGAGGATTATCGCCCCGACGCCAAAAATGGCCCCGTGCGGAAAACCGGAGATCAAACGCCCCAGCGCCAGCCAGAAATACGACGTAGAAAACGTAAACAGGGCATTTCCGACTGCGCACATGGCAACCAGAAACAGCAGCGTCGTTTTTAACGAGAACTTGCCGGAGAACAGCGCCACAATCGGCGCGCCAATCACCACGCCGAAGGCATAAAACGAGATCATATTCCCGGCGGAAGGAATCGAAATGCCGGTGTCGTGCGCCAGCTCGGTTAACACCCCCATAATGCCAAATTCAGCCATACCCAGGCCAAATGTGCCAAGCGCCAACGAAAATATTGTCTTTTTCATGCCTCAACCACCGGTTAATCATTCGCGAGGGCATTATTAAATAATCTTGTATGGTGAGCCAGTTCAAATCAGCTGGCTGACACGTTAATCCATTAATTCAGGAGTTTTCTCCAACCGCGACACGGGGGAATGGAAAACAAAAAGCCCCGGCAGGCGTCAGGGCTTTAAAGGATTTAAGGTCTGGCTTTTACGGTGTGCTTTCTGCCGCTGCTTTAGCGCGTGTAATAGCGCTAGCATTGAAAATTGGGTGCTCGTAATTGTTCGTTACGTCACGAACGCGATAGATTTTCCATGCATCATCTTCACGACGAAGAAATACCTCAAGGTGGATGCTTCTCCCGTTACCCGCCCCTTCAATAACCTGGACAACTTCACCGTTTAAAAATGGCCTGGCGTTTTCCACTCGTAACGCAGGTATCCATTCACGAGAGTAATCTTGGGTATACGTAAAATAGTCAGACTCTATTAACTCTTGTTCAAAGATTTCCTGAATAGCATTGATGCGAGCAATAGTATCAGCAGAAACATATTTGCGCAGTTCATCGGCAGGATAAGGCCTGGCTTCATCGCTGCCGAATGCAGAAAGATAGGATTTATAAAATGATACAGTAGCGTCTTGTGCGCTACGTCCTTGATTGGCAGCCGAACTACAGCTCATCAGCAACATAACGAATGATAAAAATATCCTTTTCATCTATGCATCCATAGCACGTTCATTATGAGAGCGCCCCAGAGCATGTGAGCGGAGATACGAAACCGCAGCGTCTTTATTCCAACTCATTCTTAGTTCCTTTTAGTAAATAAGAATGAATTATTACATTAACCACACACAAACAGTGGTATTAAAAATGCTTTTATTACATCCCCGGCGTTCTAATAGTGGAACGGGTGCTAAGCACCTGCGTAAATACCTCAGTAACTTCTTAAAAAAGCATTGTGATAAAAACAATACGCATAATAACAAGTGGATTACACTTCATAGTGCGGCCTCGCTTTTTCCACGCCGGACAACCTGAGGATGACAATCATGGGAAGCAAAAAGAAAACCCCTGTCGCTGTTGATGTCGTATCGAATGCCCCCCTTAAGACCAAAGAGTATGAAAAAGAGCTCCGCCGCCTGCACGTCGAACTGGTTAAGCTCCAGCAGTGGGTCGTCGCCAAAGGATTGAAGGTGTGCATTGTTTTTGAGGGACGCGACGGCGCCGGCAAAGGCGGCACCATTAAAGCGATCACCGAGCGCGTCAGCCCCCGCGTGTTTCGGGTTGTTGCGCTTCCTGCCCCAACGGATAAAGAGAAAAGCCAGCTCTACTTCCAGCGCTATGTGCCTCACCTGCCCTCGGCGGGCGAAATCGTGATCTTCGATCGCAGCTGGTATAACCGCGCGGGCGTGGAGCGGGTGATGGGGTTCTGCACGGAGGAACAGGCGGAGAAATTTTTGGACGGCGCGCCGGTTATGGAAAAAGCGATGGTTGATGCCGGGATTATCTTGCTGAAGTACTGGCTGGAGGTGACGCCGAAAGAGCAGGAGCGGCGCCTGCGCGACCGCATTAACGATGGGCGTAAGATCTGGAAGCTGTCGCCGATGGATATTAAATCCTTTAACCTCTGGGACGAGTACACCCGCGCGCGCGACGCCATGTTTGAAGCCACTGACACCGCCTGGGCACCGTGGTTTGTCGCGCGTTCTGAAGATAAAAAACGCGTGCGTCTGAATATTATTTCGCATCTGCTTTCGCAGATCCCGTATAAAGAAATTCACCTCGACAAGGTGGATTTACCGAAGCGCAAAATCGGCAAAGTTAAACCCACGAAATACCCGTTCCGGTATGTAGAGGAGCGATTCTGATATAATTGAAAGGCGGCTCGCAGAATATAGATTACCAGGGGATACAGTATTGTTTTTTGTTGGCGGCGGTTGATAATGACCGCACCAACAAAGGAGATAGTGATGAAACCAAATCGAAGCAAAGACTATGGCAGAAGGGAGAGCGTGCCGAGTGGCGCCTCCCGAAAAGCCCAGACACCAGCGGCGCAAAGACGACAGCATCAGCAAGATAAAGAGTTCATAAGAGCCATGAATGATTTTACGGCTAAAGCGGGACTATTATCAGACGATCCTTTCTTTGGAGGGATTTAATGTGCTTTCAGTTTGACGTTTACCGTAACCCTTCAGAGAGAACACGGGACTACCAGCCTTATTTTATGATAATTCAACATGACTATTATGATGATTTATCAACAAGACTGATTATTCAATTAAGTTACCACAACTATTTACGTGGCCATGTCAACGCCGCGGCACCGTTAATAAATATTGATTTTCAGCGAAATTTTCTTAATACCGCTGGCATAACACACGTGGAGAAAAAGAAACTACATAATAAAAATTGTGTATGCAACCTTCGCTGCGCGAGAAGTACTGTTATCGCGGCGATAGATGCGTTAGTGACAAATACATAACGTAGGCCCGCGCAAGCGCAGCGCCGCCGGGCAGAGCCGACGGCGCAGGTCTTACTTCATCCCTTCCGTACTTTCCTGTTTCGCCTCCAGCCGTTCCACATCACGATACCAGCGAGGGTGATGTTTCTGCGCCCAGCGGCGGCTCACCTTCCCTTCAATCATCCCTTTGATCGACCCTTTTACCCAGAACGCCATATACATATGGATCAGGATGGCATGAATCAGGATGATGGCAGACGTCGCGTGAATTAGCAGCGCGTAACGCACCACCTGGATCGGGAAGTACTGTGCAAAATACGGACGCCAGATCATCACGCCGGTCACCAGCAGCACAAAAATCATGCTCATGATGGTCCAGAACATCATCTTCTGTCCGGCATTGTATTTCCCCACCTTCGCGACTTTATGCTCGTTGCCCTTCAAGACTTCGACAATCCCTTTCACCCACGGGATGTCCTGCTTGTCCGGAATATTGTGATGGACAAAGCGCACGAACATAAACATCAGCACCACGAAAATCAGCACGCCGAAGAACGGGTGCAGAATGCGCCCCATCTGCGGCGTACCGAAGGTTTCAGTCAGCCACTGCAGCGTCGGGAAGAAGAACGAAATGCCGGATACCGCCACCAGGAAGAAGCAAATGACCACCGTCCAGTGACAGGCGCGATCGACAAATTTGGTGCGCACTATCATTTTCGACTTACTCATGATGCTCCTCCTCCTCGTCATCCACCTCTTTATTCGGGCCGATACCGATGTAGTGATAAATCAACCCCGCAAAGGTGGCGATAAAGCCCGCCGCAGAGAGCGGTTTAAGCGCCCCTTTCCACAGGTTGATGGAGGTATCGATCGCAGGATCTTTCGGCAGGTTGTGATACAGCTGCGGCTGGTCGTTGTGGTGCAGCACATACATCACGTGCGTGCCGCCTACGCCCTGCGGGTTGTAAATGCCCGCCTTGTCGTAGCCGCGCGCTTTCAGCTTCTCCACGCGCTCTTGCGCCACGTCGAGCATCTCTTTTTTGTTGCCGAAGTGGATCGCCCCGGTCGGACAGGTCTTCACGCACGCAGGCTCCTGCCCGACGCTGACGCGGTCCACGCACAGGGTGCATTTGTATACCCGGTTATCCTCTTTATTGAGGCGTGGGATATTAAATGGACAGCCCGCGATGCAGTAGCCGCAGCCGATGCAGTTATCCTGCTGGAAGTCGACGATCCCGTTGGCGTACTGAATTATCGCACCGGCAGACGGACACGCCTTCAGGCAGCCCGGATCTTCACAGTGCATACAGCCGTCCTTGCGGATCAGCCACTCCAGCCTGCCGTTCTGGTCGGTTTCGCTAAAGCGCATCACCGTCCAGGATTTGGCGCTCAGATCCGCCGGGTTATCGTAAACCCCGACGCAGTGCCCCACCTCGTCGCGGATGTCGTTCCACTCCGAACAGGCCACCTGGCAGGCCTTACAGCCCACGCAGGAGGAGACGTCGATAAGCTTGGCGACCTCTGCCTTGTAGTCCCGCGCGCGAGGCGCGGGGGTAATCGGGTTGGTCGCGGAGCGTTTAATAATGTCTTGTGTTTCCATCGCCATTTAATCGCTCCTTACGCTTTCTCGATGTTGACCAGAAACGCTTTGTACTCCGGCGTTTGCGAGTTGGAATCGCCGACGTTTGGCGTCAGGGTGTTGGCGATATAGCCTTTCTGCGCCACCCCTTCAAAGCCCCAGTGCAGCGGAATACCGACGGTTTCCACCTGCTGGCCGTGCACGTTCAGACTTTGCAAGCGACGGGTCACCACCGCCACGGCGCGAATAAAGCCGCGCTTGCTGCTTACCTTCACGCGATCGCCGTTGGCAATGCCTTTCGCCTTCGCCAGCGTTTCGCTTATCTCCACAAACTGTTCCGGCTGCGCGATGGCGTTAAGCCGCGCGTGCTTGGTCCAGGTATGGAAATGCTCGGTCAGGCGGTAGGTCGTCCCCACGTACGGGAATTTGTCCTTTTTGCCTAAGCGCAGCACGTCCTCTTCGTAGATGCGCACCACCGGGCTTGAGACCACGTTCGGGTGCAGCGGGTTGGTCCCCAGCGGCGTTTCCATCGGCTCGTAGTGTTCCGGGAACGGCCCTTCTGCCAGCTTGTTGAGGGCGAACAGGCGCCCCAGCCCTTCCGGCTGCATGATGAATGGCCCGGTGTTGCTGCCCGGCGCGGCGGTGTTGTAGTCCGGAATGTCGTTCCCCGTCCACTTCGCCCCGTTCCACTGGATCAGCATCCGTTTCGGATCCCACGGCTTGCCGTCGATATCCGCCGACGCGCGGTTGTACAGCACGCGACGGTTCAGCGGCCACGCCCATGCCCAGCCCAGCGTGTTGCCCAGGCCTGACGGGTCGGCATTGTCGCGGTTGGCCATCTGGTTACCCTGCTCCGTCCAGCTGCCGGTGTAGATCCAGCAGGACGATGCCGTGGTACCGTCGTCACGCAGCAGCGCAAAGCTGTTCAGCAGCTGGCCTTTTTTCGCTACCAGGTTGCCGCTCGCGTCATACAGATCCGCCAGCGCCACGCCGTTGTTCTCTTTCGCGACTTCCTCAGACTCAGGACGATCCGGCTGCTTGTAGTGCCAGCTCATCTTCAGCAGCGGCTCCGCGCCTTTGCCGCCTTCGGTGCGGTACATTTCGCGCAGACGATGATAAATGCCGGCCAGAATTTCGCCGTCGTTACGCGCTTCGCCCGGTGCATCCTGCCCTTTCCAGTGCCATTGCAGCCAGCGGCCGGAGTTGGCAATAGAGCCGTCCTCTTCCGCAAAGCAGGTGGACGGCAGGCGGAACACTTCGGTCTGAATCGACGCCGGATCGACATCGTTGGATTCCCCGTGGTTCTGCCAGAAGGTGGAGGTCTCGGTCACCAGCGGATCGATAACCACCATGTACTTCAGCTTGCTCAGGCTGCGCACGACTTTGTTTTTATCCGGGAATGACGCCACCGGGTTAAAGCCCTGGCAGATATAACCGGTGACGTCGCCCTTATCCATCATGTTGAAATACTTAATGACGTCGTAAGCCTGGTCCCACTTCGGCAGCCACTCAAAGCCCCAGTCATTCTCCTTCTGCGCCGCGTCGCCGTAGAAGGATTTCATCAGGCTGACGTAGAACTTCGGATAGTTGCTCCAGTAGTTCACCTGGTCCGGCAGCGTTGCTTTTGGCGTATTAGCTTCAAGATACGCTTGCAGACTGGCCTGCTTTTCCGACGGTAGCGTCAGGTAGCCCGGCAGGCTGGTGGAGAGCAGACCGAGGTCGGTAAGCCCCTGAATGTTGGAGTGGCCGCGCAGCGCGTTCACGCCGCCACCGGCCATCCCCATGTTGCCGAGCAGCAGCTGGATCATCGCCATGGTACGGATGTTCTGCGCGCCCACGGTGTGCTGCGTCCAGCCCAGCGCATACAGGAACGTGGTGGTTCTGTCAGCGGCGCTGGTGGAGGCCAGCACCTCGCACACCTTCAGGAAGTCCGCTTTCGGCGTGCCGCAGATGTTCTCCACCACGTCCGGCGTATAGCGGGAAACATGCTGCTTCAGAAGGTTCCACACGCAGCGCGGATGCGTCAGCGTTTCATCCCGCATCGCATAGCCGTTTTCATCGAACTGATAGTTCCAGGACGTTTTGTCGTACTGGCGTTTTTCAGCGTCATAGCCGCTGAACAGCCCGTCATCGAAGGCAAAATCATCCCGCACCAGCAGGTTCGCATTGGTGTAATGCTTAACGTAGTCCGCGTTAATTTTGTTGTTTTCGATCAGGTACAGCAGCACGCCGGAGAGGAACGTAATGTCCGTACCGGAGCGGATCGGCGCATAGATATCCGCCACCGATGCCGTACGCGTAAAGCGCGGATCGACGACGATAAGCGTCGCATCGTTGTTGTTCTTCGCTTCCATCGCCCAGCGGAATCCCACCGGATGGGCTTCAGCGGCGTTACCGCCCATCACCACCACGACGTTGGCGTTTTTAATATCAACCCAGTGGTTGGTCATCGCACCGCGACCAAATGTTGGAGCAAGACTTGCTACCGTTGGTCCGTGTCAGACGCGCGCCTGGTTGTCTACCGCCAGCATGCCGAGAGAGCGCACAAATTTTTGCGTCAGCATGCCGGTTTCATTGCTTGCCGCAGATGCGCACAGCATCCCGGTTGAGAGCCAGCGGTTGACCGTCACGCCCTGCTCGTTCTTTTCAATAAAGTTGGCGTCACGGTCGGCTTTCATCAGTTTTGCAATACGGGAGAACGCCTCATCCCAGGAGATACGCTGCCATTTGTCGGAGCCCGGCGCGCGGTATTCCGGGTAGCGGAGGCGGTTTTCGCTGTGGACATAGTCCAGCAGTCCCGCCCCTTTCGGGCACAGCGCCCCACGGCTCACCGGATGATCCGGATCCCCTTCTATATGGTAAATCGCTTCTCTGGCGTTCTTCGCGCCATCGCCCAGGCTATACATCAATAGCCCACAACCCACGGAGCAGTATGTGCAGGTGTTACGGATCTCTTTCGCACGCAGCAGCTTATAGTTGCGTGCCTGAGCCAGCGCCATTTTGGGAGCAAATCCCAGCATTGCAGCTGTGGTTCCGGCCATACCGCCCGCGCAGATTTTGAAAAATTGTCTGCGGCTGACGTCCATTGTTGTCCTCGTTATCTGATAAGACTTCGCGCCGCAAACTAACAGCAAAGCCCCTGTTTTTTTTGCGTCAAATCAAGGTCGCCTCACGTCGCCCCCTTAATAGTCACCGCCGCCGCGTTTGAATACCCCTTAAGGGTTAAACACGTAAGAGAATAATTCGCGACAGGGTCAGAATTAATGCTATACATTTTCCCTTTGATTTTATTAGCGATGAAAACGTAATGGACAGAAAGAGAGCAACGCTCACGGGGCTGGCGGCGATACTGCTATGGAGCACAATGGTGGGCCTGATTCGCAGCGTAAGCGAGGGGCTGGGGGCGGTCGGCGGCGCGGCGATGATTTACACCCTCAGCGGGTTATTGTGCCTGGTAACGGTAGGATTTCCTGATATTAAACGTTTTTCACCCGGGTATCTTATTGCAGGCAGCGTACTGTTTGTCAGTTACGAAATTTGTCTGGCGCTGTCGTTAGGCTATGCCGCCACGCGAGCGCAGGCCATAGAAGTCGGTATGGTTAATTATCTCTGGCCGAGCCTGACAATCGTCTTTGCTATTTTATTCAACGGACAGAAATCAACGCTGTGGGTCGTCCCCGGTTTAGCTATCGCTCTGCTCGGCGTGTGTTGGGTATTAGGAGGTGAGCAAGGATTACACATTGATGAAATAATCCGCAATGTCGTCTCTAATCCCCTTAGCTATACGCTTGCTTTTGCCGGAGCATTTATCTGGGCCGCCTACTGCACCGTAACCGCCAAATTTGCCAAAGGGCAAAACGGTATTACCCTCTTTGTTTTGCTCACTGCGCTGAGCCTGTGGGTGAAATATACCATTAGCGATCAGCCAGAAATGGTGTTCAGCTTTCCGGTTATCGTGAAGCTCGTTATGTGCGGCATTGCGCTTGGGTTTGGCTATGCGGCATGGAATATTGGCATTCTGCACGGTAACGTCACGGTGCTGGCTGCCGTGTCCTATTTTACTCCCGTGCTCTCTGCCGCGCTTGCAGCCGTGCTGCTAAGCTCACCCCTCTCTTTTTCGTTCTGGCAGGGCGCGCTGATGGTCTGCGCCGGGTCATTGCTCTGCTGGTACGCTACACGAAAATAGGGTTCAGATTTATGCCGGGTTCGATTAAATCCGGCATAAAAATTAACATAAATTTAATATGTGATCACACCGTAATATATTAATCAGAACATTAGTGCATTTGTTGATGTTCTGTTTATATTAGCTTCCTTCGTCAATTCCCCCGACATCAAATTGACATAACCTGACACCGCTGCGTAACTACTTCCCTGCGAATATTAACGCTATTAATAACACGAAATGCAATAATATTCGCCATCATGGTTGCCAAAAAATAAACTCATTATGATTAAATAATCGCCACAACATTTTATTCAGCCGTCATTAACCCGATCTCGATCACACTAAATGAAATTATTACTCATATTTTGAAACTTATTATTGAAAGACAACTACAAGATTTTTAAAAATAGCACGCCGTTGACGAACAGCCTCGTTTAGAAATCGTTCGCGACAGTTCAGGAAATGCTGAAAAAAATTATAAGGAACATTTAAGATGAAACTTAAATTAGTTGCAGTGGCAGTCACTTCTATGCTGGCAGCAGGCGTTGTTAACGCTGCCGAAATTTACAACAAAGACGGTAACAAGCTGGATCTGTACGGTAAAGTGACAGGTCTGCACTATTTCTCTGATGACGCTGGCGCAGACGGTGATAAAACCTACATGCGTATCGGCTTCAAGGGTGAAACCCAGGTTAACGATCAGCTGTCCGGTTACGGCCAGTGGGAATACCAGATTCAGGGTAACAAGGACGAAGGCGACAACCAGTCCTGGACCCGTGTGGCCTTCGCAGGTCTGAAGTTCGCGGAAGCCGGTTCATTCGATTACGGTCGTAACTACGGCGTAATTTACGACGTGACCTCCTGGACCGACGTTCTGCCAGAATTCGGCGGTGACACCTACGGTGCCGACAACTTCCTGCAGTCTCGTGCAAACGGCGTGGCAACTTACCGTAACCAGGACTTCTTCGGTCTGGTTGACGGCCTGAACTTTGCCCTGCAGTACCAGGGTAAAAACGGCAGCGTCAGCGGTGAAAACACCAGCGGTCGCAGCCTGCTGAACCAGAACGGCGACGGTTATGGCGCATCCCTGACTTACGATCTGGGCGAAGGCTTCAGCGTCGGTGGTGCAATGTCTTCCTCTCGCCGTACAGCTGACCAGAATGCGGCTGGCGTATACGGTGAAGGCGACCGCGCTGAAGTGTACAGCGGCGGCGTGAAGTACGACGCGAACAACGTTTACCTCGCGGCGCAGTACTCTCAGACCTATAACGCAACCCGTTTCGGCACCTCTAACGGTAACCGCAGCGACATCTACGGCTTTGCAAACAAGGCGCAAAACTTCGAAGTTGTGGCTCAGTATCAGTTCGACTTTGGCCTGCGTCCATCCATCGCTTACCTGCAGTCTAAAGGTAAAGACATCGAGAACTTCGGCGACCAGGATCTGGTTAAATACATTGATGTCGGCACCACCTACTATTTTAACAAAAACATGTCCACCTACGTGGATTACAAAATCAACCTGCTCGACGACAACCAGTTCACTCGCCAGGCAGGTATCGGTACCGACAACATCGTGGCGCTGGGTCTGACCTACCAGTTCTAAAATCTTGTCTGTCCAAAAGCCAGCGTAACACGCTGGCTTTTTTATCTTCCGCTTTTACCCGACGGACAACTCCCCGCCTGCCGCCCGACGCAGCCAGGTTTGCAAAAGCTTGCCGTCTTCGGTCATCTCTGAGTCTGAGCGCACGCAGAGGTAATAATCGCGCCCGTCATCAATCGGTAAGTCAAATATCTTGACCAGCTCGCCGCTCTCAAGATATGGCGCAATCAGCGGCTCACGCATGAGCGCACATCCCAGCCCTGCCTGAACGCCCGCCAGCGTCAACAGCCCGTCTTCAAACAGCGGGCCGCTGCGCCGGAGTGGACGTTTTACCCCCTGCAACAAAAACCACTGCGTCCAGCTCGTACGCTCTTCATCGTGCAGCAGCGGCATTTGCAGCAGCTGTTCAGGCGTGTCGATATGGCCATGAACGCGCAAGAACGCGCGGCTGCACACCGGCACCATCTGGCCGGAAATCAGCTTTTCACTCTGATACCCCGCCCACTGCCCGTTACCAAAACGAATCGACATATCCGACGCGTCGCTCAGATAGTTACGGTGATTGGCATACACCACGTTGATCTCGGTTTGGGGATTGGCGCGCATGAACGCAGGCAAGCGCGGGATAAACCAACCCATACCAAAAAGCGGAATCAGGCTGATGGTGACCTGACGCGTTTGCGCCTGCTCCGCCAGGTGCTCCGTCGCCTGGCGCAACACGTTAAAGGCCGCACGGATCGAGCGGTAATATTCCCGCCCGTGCTGGCTCAGCACCAGCCTGCGTCCCTGACGTTCCGCGAGCGGCATTTGCAGGTATCCTTCGAGCACCTTGAGCTGATGGCTGACGGCCGACGGAGAGATATCCAGCTCCTGCGCGGCCAGCGTGACGCTCCCCAGCCTGGCGATGGCCTCGAATGCACGTACGGCCCGAAGCGGCGGATCGTTTGCCAGGCGGCTCTCTGCATACGCCGCCAGGCTCGCCAATTGTTCTGTTTTATTCATATGTTGATTTCTTTAGGCTTTTCACCCAAAAGCAGGTTTTAACTATTTTCATTTAAATCATATACATAAAACAATATTTATTTATCATAAGAAATAATAGATGCGTATTTTACAATTTAATTCATTTATTGGATGGTAGCCGCAGAACGAGCACTTTGCGGGTACAAACGTTGGATACACTCATACAACAACTGATCAACGGTGTGATGCTGGGAAGCATCTACGCGCTGATCGCGCTGGGCTATACCATGGTGTATGGCATTTTGCGCATTATTAACTTTGCCCACGGGGATATTCTGATGGTCGGCGCGCTCACCACGCTCTCCGCCATTAACGCCCTGAATAGCACCTTCCCGCATATGCCTCTGCTGTTGCAGCTCGGCGTTGCCCTGATGATTGCCATGACCGTATGCGCCCTATTGGCGATGGCCGTGGAGCGCTTTGCCTACCGTCGACTGCGCAACGCTCCGCGCCTGGCGCCGCTGATCTCGGGTATCGGCGTCTCCGTCCTGCTGCAAACCGTGGCGATGATTATCTGGACGCGCAACCCGCTGATGTTTCCGCAGATCCTGCCAATGGATCCGATTACCGTGACGTCAGGAAGTGAAATGCACCCGCCCGCCATCGTGACCGTTACCGGTATTGTCACCGTGGCGCTGGCGCTGGCGGTGATGACCGGGCTGTGGCTGCTGGTGGAATACACCCGTCTGGGGCGCGGCATGCGCGCCGTGGCGGAAAACCCGCGCGTGGCCACGCTGATGGGGGTTAACCCAAACGCCATTATCACCCTGACGTTTGCCATTGGCGGGGCGTTTGCCGCTCTGGCAGGCGTAATGATGGCCAGCAACTACGGTAACGCCAGCTTCTCGATGGGCTTTTTGCCCGGGATCAAGGCCTTTACCGCCGCCGTGCTGGGGGGCATTGGCAACATTCGTGGCGCCATGATCGGCGGGATACTGCTCGGCATTATCGAAGCGCTGGGCGCGGGCTACCTGGGTGAACTGACCCACGGCGTATTTGGCAGCAACTATCAGGATGTCTTTGCCTTTATGGTGCTGATTCTGGTGCTGGTCTTCCGTCCGGCTGGCCTGCTGGGCGAGCGCGTAGCGCACAGGGCGTAAGGAATACCATGACAACACTTCAAATTCAGGCCCCGACGACGACGCGCAAATTCTGGTCAGGCATGAGCCTGTTCTGCCTCGCGCTGCTGATTGCGCCCGTGGTGGCCACGCAGCTCGGCGGCAACTACTGGGTGCGCGTCATCGACTTCGCCCTGCTCTACATCATGCTGGCGCTCGGGCTCAATATTGTGGTCGGCTATACCGGCCTGCTGGACATGGGCTTTATCGCCTTTTACGCCGTCGGCGCCTACCTGGCTGCGCTGATGGCCTCCCCACACCTGCTGGAGGTGTTTCCGATCCTCGGCGTCTGGTTCCCGGACGGGCTGCATACCTCGTATCTGCTCATTATTCCGCTGGCCGCCCTGGTGGCGGCAGTCTGCGGGATTTTACTCGGTGCGCCCACGCTGAAGCTGCGCGGGGACTACCTGGCGATAGTGACCCTCGGCTTTGGCGAAATTATCCGCATCCTGATGCGCAACCTCGACCGTCCGGTAAACATCACCAACGGCGCAAAGGGCATTACCGGGGTCGATACGCTGAACCTGTTCGGCCTGAAGTTTAGCGGCGTCTACCACTGGTTTGGTTTCAAAGTGCCCGCCCTGTGGCTGTGGTACTACCTGCTGATGCTGGTGATTGTAGCGATTATTTTTGTCTGCCTGCGCCTGCAGCATTCCCGTATTGGCCGCGCCTGGCACGCCATCCGCGAGGATGAAGACGTGGCCCGCGCGATGGGCATCAACGTGCGTAACTATAAGCTGCTCGCCTTTGCGATGGGCGCTTCCTTTGGCGGCATAGCAGGTGCGCTTTTCGGCGCGTTTCAGGGCTTTGTCTCCCCGGAATCCTTCACGCTGCAGGAGTCCATTGCCGTACTGGCGATGGTGGTGCTGGGCGGTATGGGGCACATACCGGGCGTGATCCTGGGCGCGGTACTGCTTACCGCCCTGCCGGAACTGCTGCGTAGCCAGGCAGCGCCGGTTCAGCAGGCGCTGTTCGGTACGGTTCTGATTGACCCGGAAGTGCTGCGCCAGCTGTTTTACGGTCTGGCACTGGTGCTGGTCATGCTGGTGCGCCCGTCAGGCCTCTGGCCGGTACGCCACAAGGAGGTGAAGGCATGAGCCTGTTAACCGTACGCAACATGTCAAAACGCTTCGGCGGGCTGACTGCCGTAGATGACGTTTCGATTACCGTGAACAGGGGGGAAATCTACGGGCTGATTGGCCCCAACGGCGCGGGAAAAACCACCTGCTTTAACCTGATCACCGGGCTTTATCCGGCGGACAGCGGTGAGTTTTCGATTGCCGATAAGCCCTACTTCCCAAAGCACATAGAGAAAGTCACCGCCGCCGGGATTGCCCGCACCTTCCAGAACGTGCGCCTCTTCAACGAGATGTCGGTGCTGGAAAACGTGATGGTGGGCCGCCACGTGCGCACCCGTAACGGCCTGTGGGCCGCGCTGAGCCGCCATAAACGCGCCCGCGAAGAAGAGAAGCAGACCCGCGAGCTGGCCTGGCACTGGCTGGACTATACCGGCATTGCGCAGTTCGCCCACTATCGCGCCTGCGATCTGGCCTATGGTCATCAGCGTCGCCTTGAAATCGCCCGCGCGCTGGCGACGGATCCGCTGCTGCTGGCGCTGGACGAGCCCGCCGCAGGAATGAACGCGGCGGAAAAAGTGGCGCTCGGCGAGCTGCTCATCCGCATCCGCGATGACGGCAAAACCCTGCTGATGATTGAACATGACGTCAAGCTGGTGATGGGCATCTGCGATCGCCTGACGGTGCTTGATTACGGTAAAACGCTCGCCAGCGGTACGCCGGAAAGCGTGCGGCGCGACCCGGCAGTGATCGCCGCCTGGCTTGGAGGTAACGCCCATGTCTGAACTGCTGAAGGTAGAACGTCTGGACGTGCATTACGGCGGGATTCAGGCCGTACGCGATGTCTCCTTTACCCTGCACGAGGGCGAACAGGCTACGCTGATCGGCGCTAACGGCGCGGGGAAAAGCTCCACCGTGCGCGCCATTACCGGGCTGGAAAGCTTTAGCGGCAGTATTAATTTCAACGGTAAGCCGGTCCGTAAACAGAGCCCGGAGACCCTGCTTAGCGACGGGCTGGTCATGGTCCCGGAGGGCCGCGGGATCTTCTCCCGCATGACGGTACTGGAAAACCTGCAGATGGGCGCCTGGCTCAGGCGTGACACCGTCACGTTTAAGCGCGAAATGAATGCCATTTTCGAGCGCTTCCCGCGTCTGGGCGAGCGACAGCACCAGCTTGCCGGTCTGCTGTCCGGCGGCGAGCAACAGCTGCTGGCCCTTAACCGCGCCCTGCTCAGCCAGCCGCGCCTGCTGATCCTCGACGAACCGTCGATGGGCCTCGCCCCGAAGATGGTCGAAAACATTTTTGCCGTTATCGCCGGCCTGCGCGAGCGCGGCGTCGCCCTGCTGCTTATTGAACAAAACGCCCGCCTGGCGCTGGAGGTAACCGACAGCGCGTGGGTGATGGACAGCGGCAGCATTGTTCATCATGGCAAATCGACAGCGCTGCTTAACGACGACCAGATTGCACACATTTATTTGGGCGAAATACCCGTTTAACCACACCAGCCAACATCAGGGAAATACAATGAAAACAGTAAAAATCAGCGCGCTCAGCGCCGCTATTCTGCTCGGCGGTCTTGCCTCAACGTCCTCGTGGGCCGCCGACGGCGAAACCGTGGTTATCGGTCTGGCAGGCCCGCTCACCGGCCCGTCCGCCCGTATCGGGAAAGATCTGGAGAACGGCGCGCAGCTGGCCATTGACGACATTAACAAGCAGCATCCGACCATCGGCGGCAAAGCGGTCACCTTCAAACTGCAGTCCGAAGACGATCAGTCTGACCCGCGCACTGCCGTAGCCGTCGCGCAGCGTCTGGTGGACAGCGATGTGGCGGGCGTGGTCGGCCACTGGAACACCGGCACCAGCATTCCAGCGGCCCGCGTCTATCACGATGCGGGCATCGCCCAGGTGGCACCGGTCGCGACCGGTCACGCCTATACGCAACAAGGTTTTGATACCAGCTTCCGCGTGATGGGACACGACGATGACGGCGGCCAGCTCGCCGGTCAGTACGCGGTTAACACCCTGAAAGCCAAACGCATTGCGGTAATCGACGACCGTACCGCCTTCGGTCAGGGTCTGGCGGACCAGTTTATTAAGTCGCTGGAAGCCCAGGGCGTGAAAATTGTCGACCGTCAGTACGTGGATGACAAAACGGTCGATTTCAGCGCCGTGCTGACCGCCATCCGCAGTAAAAACGCCGATCTGATCTTCTTCGGCGGCGTCGACAGCCAGGCCGCACCGCTGGCTCGCCGCATTAAACAGCTGGGCATGAATGCCACGCTGATGGGCGCAGGCGGATTCGTCAGCCAGACGTTCCTGAAGCTGGCGCAGAAAGAAGGCGAAGGCGTTGTGGCGCTGGAGCCGGGCCTGCCCGTTGACCAGATGCCGGGTGGAAAGGCATTCGAACAGGCCTACCAGGCCCGCTACCACACCCATATCGAACTGCACGCCCCGTTCGCCTATGACGCCACCCGCGTGCTGGTTGCGGCGATGGAAAAAGCAGACTCCGTTGAGCCATCAGATTATCTGCCCGCCCTGCGCGCCATCAGCTATTCCGGCGTTACCGGACAGATCGCGTTTGATAAAGAGGGCAACCTGAAATCGCCGTCGTTCACGGTCTATAAGGTTGTCGACGGCAAATGGCAGCCGCAGACCGTGCTGGGCGGCGCAAAAGCGAAGTAACGCAGCGAGGCAATGTGATGAGTGATAATAATGAGCTGGGCATTCTCGCCCGCCGCAAAATTGAAGCTGAAATTATTAAGCCAATTTATGAAATCCTGGTGCGCGAGATAGGGAAAGCCCGTGCCCAGGCGGTGATTGGTGAGGCCATTGAGCAGGCCGCGATTGACGCTGGCAAAGGGTTTGCCAGCAAAGAACCCAACGGCGCGAACATCAAGAGCTTTATCGCCCTGCAGTATCTGTGGGAGAAAGATAACGCCCTGGACGTGAAGGTGATCGACGCTGACGACCAGCAGTACAACTACAACGTGACCCGCTGTCGCTACGCGGAGATGTACCACGAGATGGGGCTGGGCGAGATTGGTCATCTGCTCTCCTGCGCGCGCGATGAGAAATTCATCGTTGGCTATGCGCCGGACGTAGAGCTAACCCGCACCACGACCATTATGCAGGGCGGTGCGTGCTGTGATTTCCGCTACCGCAGCGGTAAGGACAAGCCATGATCCGCGTCAATGCCGAACGGCTGTGGTCAACGCTTGAGATGATGGCGCAGATCGGCGGCACGCCCGCCGGTGGCGTCACCCGTCTGGCACTGAGCGAGGAAGATCGTATTGCGCGTAACCTGCTGCGCGACTGGGCGCTGGACGCCGGTTTTACCTGTGACGTCGACAGCATGGGCAATATGTTCATCCGCCGCGCGGGGAAAAACCCGCATCTTGCGCCGGTCATGACCGGTTCGCACGTGGATACCCAGCCGCTGGGAGGGAACTACGACGGGGTTTACGGCGTGCTGGCCGGGCTGGAGCTGCTGCGCACCCTCAATGACCATCAGCTTGAGACGGAGCGTGACATCGTGCTGGTCAACTGGACCAACGAAGAAGGCGCGCGCTTTGCGCCAGCCATGCTCGCTTCAGGGGTCTGGACGGGGCAATTTAGCGAAGCGTACGCCCATGCCCGCGCGGATAGCGACGGTATCAGCGTGGGTGAAGCGCTGGAAAGCATCGGCTACCGGGGTGAAGCCCCCGCCCGCGCGTTTCCGGTTCACGCCTGCTACGAGCTGCACATCGAACAGGGCCCGATTCTGGAAGATGAAGCCCTGGATATCGGGTTAGTCCGCGCGGCAATGGGCCAGCGCTGGTTTACCCTGACGCTGGACGGGTTTGCCGCCCACGCGGGCACCACGCCGATGCACAGCCGCCGAGACGCGCTGACCGCATTCTCGGAGCTGGCGCTGAAGGTGGAGGAGATTGGCTATCGGCACGCGCCGGACGGACGTGCGACCATCGGTATGGCGCAGGTTACGCCAAACTCGCGCAACGTCGTGCCGTCTCGGGTGGTCTGCAGCGTGGAGTTTCGCCATCCGGCGCTGACGGCACTGGAAGCCATGGAGGCGGCGCTGCACAAGGTGGCTGAAAGCCTGAGCCTGCGCGGCGTGGCGGCTGTCGTTGAGCGCATCTTTGACTACGCGCCCATCGCATTTGATGCTGAATGTCTGGCCCGCACGGAAAAGGCCGTTGCGGAACTGGGCTATTCGTCGAAGCCGATGGTCTCGGGGGCGGGACATGACGCCTGCTATGTCAGCAAGATTGCCCCTGCCAGCATGATTTTTATCCCCTGCGTGAAGGGCATCAGCCATAACGAAGCGGAAAGGATCCTGCCAGAGTGGTCGGAGAAAGGGGCGAACGTGCTGTTGCATAGCGTCCTGTCCGCGGCCCAGGAAAAATAAACCGGGTGGCGCGGCTCGGACAACCGCGCCCGTAGGCCCGGTAAGCGCAGCGCCACCGGGCGTGTTTTACGGCTTCGGCACCTTCGCCAGGCTGAACCAGATCCCCACTGCCAGCAACAGCAGCATTCCGCCCGCACTCCCCAGCGCCACGCTGTGGGAGGTAATAAACGCACTTTTCGCCGCCTCAATCACCGGCTCCGCGAGGGACGGCGTCAGCTCCTGCGCCACCTTCATCGCTTCACCAATGGATGACGAGGCTTTATCGACGAGCGAGGCATTCAGCCCCTGCGGCAGGTCAATCGACGCCGAGAAGCTGCGGGTCAACAGCAGACCAAAAATGGCGATCCCCAGCCCGGCGCCCAGTTCATAGGACATGGTTTCAATCGCTCCTGCGGCAGCGGCTTTCTCCTTCGGCGCGGCAGCCATAATGGCGGAGGTCGAGGCCAGCAGCGCGCTTGCAGCGCTAAAGCCAAGCAGAACCATCAGCCCCCACGCCTGCCACTGCTGCGTGCTGAAATCAAGCATCGACAGGCCGATGAAGCTGACAGCGCTGAGCCCCATCCCCCCGGCAGCGACGATGCGCAGCCCCAGGCGGCCCACCAGCACACCGGCAATCGGCCCGCTGAATCCGCTTGCCACCATCACCGGGAGCATAAACATACCCGCTTCAAACGGCGTAAAGCCGTGAACAAACTGTAGCTCCTGCGCCATCAGCAGCTCAAACCCGACCAGGGCAATCATGGCGGTCATCGCCATGACCACGCCGCTCAGAATGATGCGATGGCAGAACAGACGCATATCGATCATCGGCACGCGGGCGCGCAGCTGGATGCGCACGAAGATAAACAGCAGCACCGAGCCGGTCACCAGCGCGGAGGCAACCAGCCACGGAGACAGGACGCCTTTTAGCGCGGTTTTGGCGCTGTAGACCAGCAGCAAAATCGCCACAATCAGCATGATGGCATGACTGATATTCAGCGGCTGCTCCGGTCGGCCCTGCTGACGGGGCACAAAACGCGCGGCCAGCGACACCACTACCAGCACAATCGGCACGTTGATTAAAAACACCGATCCCCAGTAAAAATGCTCGAGCAGCATACCGCCAATCAGCGGACCAAACGCCGCCCCGCCGGAACCCACTGCCGCCCAGACGCCGAGCGCGATGTTGCGATCTTTCGCGTCGGTAAACAGCGTGCGGATCCCCGCAAGCGTAGCCGGAATGATCATTGCCGCACCGATCGCCAGCGAGGCGCGTGCCGCTATCAGCCACCCTGCCGACGGTGCAAACGCGGCCCCCAGGGACGACAGGCCAAACAGCGTGCTGCCGATCATCAGCAAGCGTTTAAAGCCAATGCGGTCACCCAGGGCACCCATCGGCAGCACCATTCCCGCCATCACCAGCGAGTAAATATCAATGATCCACAACAATTCGTTACCGCTGGCACCCAGCGTCATGCTCAATGTCGGCGCCGCCACGTGCAGCACCGTCGCGTCAATCGCCACCGGGATGTATACCAGCACGATAATCACTAACGCTAACCACTGACGAAACATAAATTTCCTTTTCATTTTAAACATGGACACATGTCCAGAATGCGATCCTACGTAAAGTTGAACGACTGTCCAGCTTTTTGTTACACTCGTTTCGGTCTTATTGAGAGTAGAGAAAAAATGCGCTATTTGAGCAAGGAAGAGCGGCGGGAAGCGATCTTACAGGCCGCGATGCGCGTGGCGCTGGCCGAGGGGCTGGCAGCCATGACGGTACGGCGTATTGCCGCAGAAGCGGGCGTCGCGACCGGGCAGGTCCACCACCACTTTGCCTCCGGCGGCGAGTTAAAATCGCTGTCGTTTGTGCGCGTGATCCGCGAGCTGCTGGATGCCGACGTGGTGGGTGAAAACGCCGGCTGGCGGGAACGGTTGCACAGCATGCTCGGCAGTGACGACGGTGGGCTTGAACCTTACATTCGCCTTTGGCGGGAAGCCCAAATTCTTGCCAGCCGTGATCCCGAGATCAAAGCGGCTTATGTCCTGACCATGGAGATGTGGCATCAGGAAACCGTGGCGATTATCCGCGCCGGGGCTGATGCCAACGCGTTCACGCTTACCGATCGGGCGGAAAATATCGCCTGGCGTTTAATAGGGCTGGTTTGTGGCCTGGATGGGATCACCGTATTAAATATGCCTGAAATGGACGATGCGGCATTTAATAAACATCTCGACAAACTTATCACGCTGGAATTGTTTTAATACTCCTTCCGGAGTATAAATTAAGCAAAGTGTTACAATTAGTAACACATTAAGCGAGCCCTTATTTTCATTCTAATCTCGGGGGTTCGCTTTTTTATCTATCCTTTCAGATGTATCCCAAAGCATCCCAAAAAACCAATAACACTTCTTTAATCATCTTTCTGTTTTTACTTCATTTTTCTCTCAAACATGGTAAGCAAGAGGGCGATATGTCGCAACAAAGTGATAAAAGTAATCCCCATCTGTTGAGTAACTGGAAACCTGAAAACGCGCAATTTTGGGAGAATAAAGGAAAACATATCGCACGAAGAAACCTATGGATTTCTGTAGCTTGCCTGCTATTAGCGTTTTGCGTGTGGATGTTATTTAGCGCCGTTGCGGTCAATCTTAATAAAGTCGGATTTAATTTCACCACCGATCAGCTTTTTATGCTAACGGCATTACCTTCTCTCTCTGGCGCGATATTGCGCGTCCCCTACTCGTTTATGGTGCCAATATTTGGCGGACGCTACTGGACGGTATTGAGCACCGTTATCCTGATTATCCCCTGCGTCTGGCTGGGAATAGCCATTCAGGACACCGCGACACCTTACTGGGTCTTTATCGTGATTGCCCTGCTCTGCGGTTTTGCCGGGGCCAACTTTGCCTCCAGCATGGGTAACATCAGCTTCTTCTTCCCGAAGGCCAGACAGGGCAGCGCGCTGGGCATCAACGGCGGGCTGGGAAATCTGGGCGTCAGCGTGATGCAGCTGTTTGCTCCGCTGGTGATTTTCCTGCCAATGTTTACCTTCCTCGGCGTGCACGGCGTACCGCAGGAGGACGGCTCAACGATGTGGCTGGCCAATGCGGCCTGGGTCTGGGCGCCGCTGCTGCTGGCAACCCTTGCGGCGTTTTTTGGCATGAACGATATCGCCAGCTCTAAAGCCTCTATCGCCAGCCAGCTGCCGGTACTGAAGCGCTTTCACCTCTGGCTGCTGAGCCTGCTTTATCTTGCTACCTTCGGCTCGTTTATCGGCTTCTCGGCGGGCTTTGCCATGCTGTCGAAAACCCAGTTCCCGGACGTGAACATCCTGCACCTCGCTTTCTTTGGCCCCCTGATCGGCGCGCTGGCGCGTTCGGCGGGCGGAATGATCTCTGACAGGCTGGGCGGCGTGCGCGTCACGCTGATTAACTTCGTTTTTATGGCTATCTTCAGCGCCCTGATCTTCCTGACGCTCCCCGGCTCTGGCTCCGGCAGCTTTATCGCCTTCTACCTGGTCTTTATGGGCCTGTTCCTCACCGCCGGGCTGGGCAGCGGTTCGACCTTCCAGATGATCGCGATTATCTTTCGCCAAATCACCCTCGACCGCGTCAAGAGGCAGGGCGGCACGGACGAGCAGGCGCAGCATGAAGCGGTGACGGAGACCGCCGCCGCGCTGGGCTTTATCTCCGCTATCGGCGCCGTTGGCGGGTTCTTCATTCCCAAAGCCTTTGGCACCTCGCTGGCGATGACCGGATCGCCGGTCGGCGCCATGAAGGTGTTCCTCGTGTTTTACATCGTCTGCGTGCTCGTTACCTGGCTGGTGTATGGCCGCAAATCCGCAAAAAAACAATAACTACACGTCCGAAGCAGGAGAAATGTCATGAGCAAACTGTTGGATCGCTTTCGTTATTTCAAAACAAAGGGGGACAGCTTCGCCAACGGGCACGGGCAGGTATACCACACCAACCGCGACTGGGAGGACGGCTACCGCCAGCGCTGGCAGTTCGACAAGATTGTGCGATCCACCCACGGGGTAAACTGTACCGGCTCCTGCAGCTGGAAGATTTATGTCAAAAACGGCCTGGTGACCTGGGAAACCCAGCAGACCGACTACCCCCGCACCCGCCCTGACCTGCCCAATCACGAGCCGCGCGGCTGCCCGCGAGGCGCAAGCTACTCCTGGTACCTCTACAGCGCCAACCGCCTTAAGTACCCGCTGGTGCGCCGCAGGCTGATTGAGCTCTGGCGCGAGGCGCTGGCGCAGCATACCGATCCGGTGCTGGCCTGGGATGCCATCCAGAACGATCCGCAAAAGGCGCAAAGCTACAGGAAGGCGCGGGGTAAAGGCGGGTTTATCCGCTCAAACTGGAAAGAGCTGAACCAGCTGATCGCCGCCGCTAACGTCTGGACCATCAAAAACTACGGCCCGGACCGCGTGGCCGGTTTTTCGCCTATTCCGGCGATGTCGATGGTCTCCTACGCTGCCGGAACGCGCTATCTCTCCCTGCTGGGCGGCACCTGCCTGAGCTTCTACGACTGGTACTGCGACCTGCCGCCGGCGTCGCCGATGACCTGGGGCGAGCAGACCGACGTGCCGGAGTCCGCCGACTGGTACAACTCCAGCTATATCATTGCCTGGGGCTCGAACGTGCCGCAGACGCGTACTCCGGACGCCCACTTCTTTACCGAGGTGCGCTACAAAGGCACTAAGACCGTTGCGATTACGCCGGACTTCTCGGAGGTCGCCAAGCTCAGCGACCAGTGGCTGGCCCCCAAACAGGGCACCGACAGCGCCCTCGCCATGGCGATGGGCCACGTCATCCTCAAAGAGTTCCACCTCGATAACCCGAGCGATTACTTCCTTAACTACTGCCGCCGCTACACCGACATGCCGATGCTCGTGCTGCTGGACGAGCAGGCTGACGGTCGCGTGGTGCCGGGCCGGATGCTGCGAGCCTCCGATCTCGTCGACGGACTGGGGGAGGCCAATAACCCAGAGTGGAAGACCGTCGCCTTCGATATTGCCGGTAACCTGGTGGTGCCAAACGGCTCGATCGGCTTCCGCTGGGGGGAAAAAGGCAAATGGAACCTGGAGCCTCAGGCTGCGGGCCATGAAACAGAACTCACACTCTCCCTGCTGATTACCCACGACAGCGTGGCGGACGTCGCGTTCCCCTACTTTGGCGGCAACGAAAACCCGCATTTTCGCAGCGTGAAGCAGGAGCCGGTGCTGACGCGCCGCGTGCCGAGCAAAACCCTGACGCTCGCCGACGGCAGCGAGAAGCGAGTGGTCAGCGTTTACGATCTGGTGCTGGCTAACTACGGTCTCGATCGCGGCCTGGAAGACAGTAACGCCGCAGACAGCTATGACCAGATCAAAGCCTACACGCCCGCCTGGGGCGAGCAGATCACCGGCGTGCCCGCGTACCTGATCGAAAAAATTGCCCGCGAGTTCGCCGACACGGCGCACAAAACGCACGGTCGCTCGATGATCATTCTTGGTGCCGGGGTGAACCACTGGTACCACATGGACATGAACTATCGCGGGATGATCAATATGCTGGTCTTCTGCGGCTGCGTCGGGCAGAGCGGCGGCGGCTGGTCCCACTATGTCGGCCAGGAGAAGCTGCGCCCGCAAACCGGCTGGCTGCCGCTGGCCTTCGCGCTGGACTGGAACCGCCCGCCGCGCCAGATGAACAGCACCTCGTTCTTCTACAACCACGCCAGCCAGTGGCGCTACGAGAAGCTCACCGCGCAGGAGCTGCTCTCCCCGCTGGCGGACGCGTCGAAGTTCACCGGACATCTGATCGACTTTAACGTTCGTGCCGAACGCATGGGCTGGCTGCCGTCGGCCCCGCAGCTCAACCTCAACCCGCTGCACGTCAAGGCGCGTGCGGACGCGGCGGGCATGACGCCGCAGGAGTACACCGTTCAGGCGTTGAAGTCGGGCGATATCCGCTTCGCCTGCGAACAGCCGGACAACGGCAAGAACCACCCGCGCAACCTGTTCGTCTGGCGCTCTAACCTGCTCGGCTCGTCCGGGAAAGGCCACGAGTACATGCTGAAATACCTGCTCGGCACCGAGAGCGGCATTCAGGGTGAAGATTTAGGCTCAACGGATGACGTGAAGCCTGAAGAGGTGGAGTGGCAAACCGCCGCCATCGAGGGCAAACTCGACCTGCTGGTGACGCTCGATTTCCGCATGTCCAGCACCTGCCTGTTCTCCGATATCGTTCTGCCGACCGCCACCTGGTATGAAAAGGACGACATGAATACCTCGGACATGCACCCGTTTATTCATCCGCTTTCCGCCGCCGTTGACCCGGCATGGGAATCGCGCAGCGACTGGGAGATCTACAAAGGCATCGCCAAAGTCTTCTCCGAGGTGTGCGTTGGCCATCTGGGCACAGAAACCGACGTGGTGCTCCAGCCGCTGCAGCATGACTCCCCGGCGGAGCTGTCGCAGCCGTTTGATATTCAGGACTGGCGCAAAGGGGAATGTGACCTGATCCCCGGTAAAACGGCGCCAAACATTGCCGTGGTCGAGCGTAACTACCCGGAAACTTACGAACGTTTTACCGCCCTCGGCCCGCTGATGGACAAGCTCGGCAACGGCGGGAAAGGCATTTCGTGGAATACGCAGAACGAGGTCGATTTCCTCGGCAAGCTGAACTACGTCAAGCTCGACGGCCCGGCGAAAGGCCGCCCGCGCATTGAAACCGCCATTGACGCCTCGGAGGTGATCCTCGCCCTCGCCCCGGAAACCAACGGACAGGTGGCGGTGAAGGCCTGGGAAGCGCTCGGAGAACTGACCGGGCGCGACCACACCCATCTGGCGCTGAACAAGGAAGACGAGAAAATCCGCTTCCGCGACATTCAGGCGCAGCCGCGCAAAATCATCTCCAGCCCGACGTGGTCCGGCCTTGAGAGCGAGCACGTCTCCTATAACGCGGGCTATACCAACGTCCACGAGCTGATCCCGTGGCGCACCCTTTCGGGCCGCCAGCAGCTGTATCAGGATCATCCGTGGATGCGCGCCTTCGGGGAGAGCCTGGTGGCCTATCGCCCACCGATTGATACCCGCAGCGTGACCCACATGCGCGAGATCCCGCCGAACGGCTTCCCGGAAAAAGCGCTGAACTTCCTGACGCCGCACCAGAAATGGGGCATCCACTCCACCTACAGCGAAAACCTGCTGATGCAGACCCTGTCGCGCGGGGGGCCCATCGTCTGGATCAGCGAAACCGACGCGCGCGAGCTGGGCATAGAGGACAACGACTGGATCGAAGCCTTCAACGCCAACGGCGCCCTCACCGCCCGCGCGGTGGTCAGCCAGCGCGTGCCGCCGGGCATGACCATGATGTACCACGCCCAGGAGCGCATCCTGAACATTCCGGGGTCAGAAGTGACCGGACGGCGCGGCGGGATCCACAACTCGGTCACCCGCGTCTGCCCAAAACCGACGCACATGATCGGCGGCTATGCGCAACTAGCATACAGCTTTAACTATTACGGCACCGTCGGCTCCAACCGCGACGAGTTCATCATGATCCGCAAAATGAAAAATATTAACTGGCTGGACGGCGAAGGTCGGGATCAGGTACAGGAGGCGAAAAAATGAAAATACGCTCACAGGTTGGCATGGTTCTGAATCTCGATAAATGCATCGGCTGCCACACCTGCTCGGTCACCTGCAAGAACGTCTGGACCGGGCGCGAAGGGATGGAGTATGCGTGGTTTAACAATGTGGAGACCAAACCGGGGATTGGCTACCCGAAAAACTGGGAAGATCAGGAGGAGTGGCAAGGCGGATGGATCCGCGGCATTCACGGCAAGCTGACCCCGCGCCTCGGCGGCAAAATGGGCGTGCTGTCGAAGATTTTCGCCAACCCCGTCCTGCCGCAGATTGACGATTATTACGAACCCTTCACCTTTGACTATCAGGATCTGCACCGCGCGCCGGAGGGGGATCACCTCCCTACCGCCCGCCCCCGCTCGCTGATCGACGGCAAGCGGATGGACAAAATCGTCTGGGGGCCAAACTGGGAGGAACTGCTGGGCGGCGAGTTCGAAAAGCGCGCCCGCGACCGCAACTTCCAGAAGATCCAGAAGGAGATGTACGGCCAGTTTGAAAACACCTTCATGATGTATCTGCCGCGCCTGTGCGAGCACTGCCTGAACCCGAGCTGCGTGGCCACCTGCCCGAGCGGCGCGATTTACAAGCGCGAAGAGGACGGCATTGTGCTGATCGACCAGGATAAATGTCGCGGCTGGCGCCTGTGCATCAGCGGCTGCCCGTACAAGAAAATTTACTTCAACTGGAAAAGCGGCAAGTCAGAAAAATGCATCTTCTGCTACCCGCGCATTGAGTCCGGCCAGCCGACCGTTTGTTCGGAGACCTGCGTCGGGCGAATCCGTTATCTCGGCGTGCTGCTCTACGACGCGGACCGTATTGAAGAGGCCGCCAGCACCGAGCATGAAACCGATCTGTACGAGCGCCAGTGCGACGTGTTCCTCAACCCGAACGATCCGGCGGTGATTGAGGAAGCGCTGAAGCAGGGCATTCCGCAGAACGTGATTGATGCCGCCCAGCGTTCGCCGGTCTACAAGATGGCGATGGACTGGAAGCTGGCCCTGCCGCTGCATCCGGAATACCGCACCCTGCCGATGGTCTGGTACGTGCCGCCGCTGTCGCCGATTCAGTCCTACGCGGATGCGGGCGGCCTGCCGCAGAGTGACGGCGTCCTGCCTGCCGTGGAAAGCCTGCGCATTCCGGTGCAGTACCTGGCAAACATGCTCAGCGCGGGCGATACCGGCCCGGTGCTGCGCTCCCTGAAGCGCATGATGGCGATGCGTCACTATAAACGCTCTCAGACCGTGGAAGGCGTGACCGATACCCGCGCCATTGAGGAAGTGGGCCTGACCGAAGCGCAGGTTGAGGAGATGTACCGCTATCTCGCCATCGCTAACTACGAAGACCGCTTCGTGATCCCGACCAGCCACCGCGAAATGGCGCGCGACGCCTTCCCGGAGAAAAACGGCTGCGGCTTCACCTTTGGCGACGGCTGCCACGGCTCCGACACCAAATTCAACCTCTTCAACAGCAGCCGCATCGACGCGATTAACATCACCGAGGTGCGCGAACACGGGGAGGGAGAATAATGCAGATCCTTAAAATCATCGCGCTGCTGATTGAGTATCCCGATGAGCTGCTGTGGGAAAACCGCGATGAGGCGCTTTCCCTGGTTGAGCAGGACGCGCCCATGCTGCTGCCGTTTGCGCAGCAGCACCTTAGCGCCCCGCTGCTGGATAAGCAGGCCGAATGGTGCGAGGTGTTCGAACGGGGCCGCGCAACGTCCCTGCTGCTGTTCGAGCACGTTCACGCCGAGTCGCGCGATCGCGGTCAGGCGATGGTCGATCTGATGAGCCAGTATGAGAAAGCCGGGCTGGAGCTGGACTGCCGCGAGCTGCCCGACTATCTGCCGCTCTACCTGGAATACCTCAGCCTCGTCACCGACGACGAGGCGCGTGAAGGATTGCAAAATGTCGCGCCGATCCTGGCGCTGATTGGTGGTCGCCTCAAGCAGCGCGGCGTGGCGCATTACCAGCTGTTTGACGCCCTGCTGACGCTGGCGGGAACGCGGCTTTCCAGCGACAGCGTGGCGAAGCAGGTGTCCGGTGAAAAACGGGATGATACCCGTCAGGCGCTGGACGCCGTGTGGGAAGAGGAACAGGTGAAGTTTATCGAAGACAACGCCACATCGTGCGACAGTTCGCCGATGCAGCAATATCAACGACGCTTTAGCCAGGACGTCGCGCCGCAGTACGTGGACGTCAGCGCCGGAGGCCCAAAATGACGCACTACCTGAACGTGTTTTTCTATGATATTTACCCGTATATCTGTGCTACCGTTTTTTTCCTCGGCAGCTGGCTTCGCTACGACTACGGGCAATACACCTGGCGGGGCTCATCGAGCCAGATGCTCAGCAAGCGCGGGATGAACTGGGCCTCTAACCTGTTTCATATCGGGATTCTGGGGATCTTCTTCGGCCACCTGTTCGGCATGTTAACCCCGCACTGGATGTACGCCTGGTTTTTACCCGTCGCGGTTAAACAGCAGCTGGCCATGATTGCGGGAGGCATATGCGGCGTACTGACGCTGATTGGTGGGTCAATGCTGCTGATCCGCCGCCTGTTCAACCAGCGGGTACGCGCCACGTCCACCACGCCGGATATTATCATCATGAGTATCCTGCTGCTTCAGTGCATCCTGGGGCTATCGACCATTCCTTTCTCCGCGCAATATCCTGACGGAAGCGAGATGATGAAGCTGGTCGGCTGGGCGCAGGGGATCGTAACGTTTAAGGGGGGCTCGTCGGAGATGTTGAGCGGCGTCGCGCCGATCTTCCGCGTGCATCTGGTGCTGGGGATGACGATCTTCCTCATCTTCCCGTTCACCCGTCTGGTGCACGTGTGGAGCGCGCCGTTTGAGTATTTTACCCGTCGGTATCAGGTGGTGAGATCGCGCCGTTGATTTTGTCGGGTGCCGCTACGCCTTACCCGACCTACGTTCACACTCCCGTAGGCCCGGTAAGGCGTAGCCGCCACCGGGCTATTTCCCGGCCTGCGGATGCGTCTCAAACCCCGCCATCACTGCCGTCAGCTCGGCCAGTGTAAAGCCGTGCTTCGGGTCATCAACGCCCAGGCCAAACCGCTCCTGCATCAGCTTATACAGCGCCTCCGCATCCGGCAAATGGATCTGCTCCTCCATATGGCCATTCTGCCAGTGGGTGAAGTTGAAGTTGGTCAGCGTCAGCTTGCCGCCGTCCGGCAGATGGCGGCACATCAGCAGATGATGACGGAAGTGCGACTGCGGCCAGTGCGCCGACCAAAAGTTCCCCATCACATAATCGCTGAAATACTGCGTCGTCAGGTCAAAGTGGTACATCGACTGCCAGTGCTCGTGGTGTCGAAACTGTAATACCCAGTCGTTACCCTCGCTCAGAAGACGGTACATGCCGTGCGGGGTCTCCTGTTCCTCGTTGGCGAGCAGGCGAATCGGCGCCGTCAGCGTCTGTCCACCAAACCCCACGTCGGCAATCCAGCGCTCGCCGTTCAGCTCAACCAGCAGCAGGCGGTGCGTGCGCGGCGGCATCTGCGACGGATTTGCCAGTACGACCCGCCCCAGCACGCTGCGCACGTTAAACCCGACTTCACGCAACACGCGCTCGAAAAGGCCGTTTTGCTCAAAGCAATATCCTCCGCGTCGCGCCGTCACCAGCTTGTCGACCAGACATTGATCGTCAAGATGGATTTCGCGCGGCAGGACGACATCAATATTTTCGAACGGGATCGCACAGTTGTGGTGTAAATGCAGCGCGCGCAGGGTATCGATATCCACCCGCGTCGGTTGCGCCCAGCCGATGCGGGCATAATAGTCAGTCAGAAAGGGGGACATACATCATTTTCCTTTGATTGTGATGTTCTGTTTATAAACTAATTTTACGCGCTCACTTTGATTTACGTGCTTTTTCGTCATACTCATCGTTACAGATGAGGAGATCCTATGAGCCACTTTCGCCCTGTTGAATTACGTCATGCCAGCCGCCTGTTGAACCACGGCCCTACCGTGCTTATTACCAGTCGGGATGAAACCCTGGACAGACGTAACGTGATGGCCGCCGCATGGTCAATGCCCGTTGAGTTTGAACCGCCGCGCATCGCGATTGTGGTGGATAAAAGCGCCTGGTCACGCGAGCTTATCGAGCGCAGCGGAAAGTTTGGCATCGTCATCCCCGGCGTGGCGGCAGCTAACTGGACATTCGCTGTCGGAAGCGTCAGCGGGCGCGACGAGGACAAATTCAACTGCTACGGGATCCCGGTGGTGAACGGCCCTGAGCTCGGGCTGCCGGTCATTGAAGAAAAATGTCTGGCGTGGATGGAGTGCCGATTACTTCCCGTCACACCCGCGGCAGAGAAATACGACACGCTGTTTGGAGAAGTGGTTTCTGCGGCAGCCGATGAGCGCGCGTTTGTCGCCGGGCGCTGGCAGTTTGACGGGGATAAACTTAATACACTGCATCATCTCGGCGCGGGGACATTTGTGGCGAGCGGGAAAATGGTGAAGGCGCTGGATTGACAAGATCAATCATATATTATTGAAATATTATGATTTTATATAACATTTAATGCTTACCCGCTGTCAGAAAAAAAGAGGAAACTCGCTATGTTTTAGAACTAATGACGTAAATATAAAGCTTACAAAGGGCCTTACATCATGACAGCATCTGATTATTTAAGGATAAAATTTCAGAGTGACCACCATTTGGCCCTCACTATGGAGAACGCAATTGGCGGCATTTTGCAGTCAGCAAAAGGAGTTGCATCCGACATATATTCCGGTATTGAGCGAGTCAGTTGGTATTCTTCATGTTTTATTCCCAGGTACAATGATATCTGTCAGGAGTTACAAGCTGAAGAAATCAGAACGCTTTACTCAATAGAGTCGATATTCAAACACGCCGATGTTATTGCTCACGTATTTTATCTGTACCTGAAAACCGTATGTGATGACGTAAAGGATGGCAACCCAGAAGGTTCAGCCCGTAAACTCACAAAAAGAATTGCAGAATTCAGCTCTCACATAAACGTAGCGGGAGCTACACGCTATGCGTTTGCTACTGCCGCCTCGATCATGCTTTCTCACTCCAGCCTTATGTCCAAACTTGTTGTTGAACGCCTGTCTGCCAAATTGCCACAAGGGATCTTCGTCCTTCAATTTTATGGCATTCAACAAAAATGCGCACTCGCTGCCCGCCATTTGAAAGCGATTAACTCCGATTATTACTGGATTCTGTACCAGGCGAAACTGGAGATGCTCTATTATTTTTGCGAACCCATTCTTTCAAAATTATTTGAAAGAATAAAATTGAATTCCTTTTCAAATCTGGATGAATTAGCCGATTTTATAGAAAGGGATTTAAATGTTTAAGAACCTAATCAGACTGTTATTAGAAAGCGTAGTCTTCCCTGCGCTTGTCATTGGTTTTGGCTTGCTATGGCTTCATCTTTTTCCGGAGCATTGCTTGTTATTGACATTGCTTACAATCTTCATTCTGGTTTGGTTATTCCCTCGATTAACTTCACGCATAACGAAAATGAAATAAAAGGATCTACTATGTCTAATCCAGCTTATATGTGGTTAACGGATGAAAATGGTTCACCCATGACGGGATCATCGCTGGTCTCCAGACGTTTTGGGGCTATTGAGCTAAAATCACTCACTCATAATGTCAATATTCCAGCCGATAGCAATACAGGTCGCCTGACGGGTACACGAATTCACGCACCGATTATGTTTCAGAAAGAGTTCGATCGGGTAACGCCTCTTTTATACAAAGCTTTAACAACCGGGGTCACGCTCAAATCAGCAATGATAAAAATGTACATGATTAACGAAGCAGGAGTAGAAATCGAGTATTTTAACATTCTACTTGAGAATGTTAAAATCACGTCAATAACACCTGATTTATACCCTGGCGTAGGCTCCGGCACCCACCTGGAAACAGTTCTTCTTCGATATGAAAGTATTACCTGGAAGCACTGTGAAGGTAATATCGTTTACAAAGATAGCTGGAACCATAGAGTGGTAGCATAAGCTATTGGCACTGCCTCAATGACAGCGTCCTATTTCTTCCGCCTGGTATTAAAAAGCACATGGTAGCCCACCGACTACCATGTGCAATTAATTAACTACTTCGCACGCTTCGCAATAATCTCATCCGCCACATTTCGCGGTGCCTCTGCAAAATGGTGGAACTCCATCGTATACGTCGCGCGTCCCTGGGACATCGAACGCAGCGTCGTGGCGTAGCCAAACATCTCGGCCAGCGGCACATCGGCGCGGATAATCTGGCTTCCGTACTGCTCCGCCATTCCCTGCACCATGCCGCGTCGGGAAGAGAGATCGCCCATGATGTTACCGGCGTACTCTTCCGGCGTTTCCACCTCCACGTGCATGATCGGCTCAAGGATCACCGGATCCGCCCTGCGAGCGCCCTCCTTGAAGCCGAGGATCGCCGCCATGCGGAACGCCATCTCCGAGGAGTCGACGTCGTGGTAGGAGCCAAACGTCAGCGTCGCTTTGACGTCGACCACCGGATAGCCCGCCAGCACGCCGCTGTTCATCGCTTCCCGCAGCCCTTTCTCCACGGACGGGATATACTCGCGCGGTACCACGCCGCCCTTGGTGGCATCTTCAAATACAAAGCCACTTCCGGGCTCCAGCGGCTCCAGGCTAAGGACCACATGACCGTACTGCCCTTTCCCGCCGGACTGTCGGACAAATTTCCCTTCAATATCCTTCACCGCCTTGCGCAGGGTTTCCCGGTAGGTTACCTGCGGACGACCAATGTTCGCCTCGACGCCAAACTCACGCTTCATGCGGTCGACGATAATCTCGAGGTGTAGCTCACCCATCCCGGAGATAATCGTCTGACCGGACTCCTCGTCAGTGTGCAGGCGGAAAGACGGGTCTTCCGCCGCCAGACGCTGCAGCGCAATGCCCATTTTCTCCTGATCGCCTTTGGTTTTCGGCTCAATCGCCAGCGAGATCACCGGATCCGGGAACTCCATGCGCTCAAGCGTAATGACGGCGTTCGGATCGGTGAGCGTGTCACCGGTGGTCACGTCTTTTAACCCGACACAGGCCGCGATATCCCCGGCGCGCAGTTCATCCACCTCATGGCGATCGTTGGCATGCATCAGCACGATGCGCCCGATGCGCTCTTTCTTCTCTTTCACCGGGTTATAGACCGCGTCGCCTTTGCGCAGCACGCCAGAGTAGACGCGGATAAAGGTCAGCTGCCCGACGTACGGATCGCTCATCAGCTTGAACGCCAGCGCCGAGAACGGCTCATCATCACTCGGATGACGCTCCGCGTGCTGTCCTTTTTCATCCACGCCATCAATGGCCGGCACGTCCAGCGGCGATGGCATGAGCTCGATGACCGCATCGAGCATGCGCTGTACGCCTTTATTTTTAAAGGCGCTGCCGCACAGCATCGGCTGGATTTCGCCCGAGATGGTGCGAATGCGCAGCCCCTGGATAATTTCCGCCTCCGTCAGGTCGCCCGTTTCCAGGTATTTGTCCATCAGTGCATCGCTGGCTTCCGCTGCCGCGGAGACCATTTTTTCCCGCCACTCCTGGGCGGTACTGACTAAATCGTCCGGCACGGGGGCATAGGTAAACACCATACCCTGCGTCGCATCGTCCCACAGAATGGTGCGCATCTTGATGAGATCCACCACGCCGGTGAAATGATCTTCGGCACCCACCGGGATGACAATCGGCACCGGATTGGCCTTCAGGCGCTCCTGCATCATCCGCACGACGCGGAAGAAATCGGCACCCGGACGGTCCATTTTGTTGACGAAGGCCAGACGCGGTACGTGATATTTATTGGCCTGACGCCAGACGGTTTCCGACTGCGGCTGCACGCCACCCACGGAGTCATACACCATCACCGCGCCGTCGAGCACGCGCATGGAACGCTCCACCTCAATGGTGAAGTCCACGTGCCCCGGGGTGTCGATGATGTTGATCCGGTGCGGCTCAAAGCCTCTGTCCATGCCTGGCCAGAAGCAGCTGACCGCCGCGGACGTAATGGTGATCCCGCGCTCTTGCTCCTGCGCCATCCAGTCGGTGGTTGCCGCGCCATCGTGTACTTCACCCAGCTTGTGGCTCATCCCGGTATAAAACAGGATGCGCTCAGTGGTGGTGGTTTTACCGGCATCGATATGCGCGGAGATACCGATGTTGCGATAACGTTCGAGAGGAATGGGTCGGGGCATGATATTTCCTTAGTCACTATGACGTGTTTGTGACGACCGGGATGGTCGTGCATTGGTTCGTTTGCTATAATAGTCCTATTGTACGAGTATTATCGAACTATTTTTTAAGGGTTGACCTATTGTTGATATAGCTCAATCTGACTTCACGCGCAGGAAAACGATGATCCCTAACCACCCTGAAACTGAACAAATACTGCTGGAAAATGTGCTGTTTGCCCTCGGCAACCCGCTCCGGCTATCGATTATTCGCCGGCTCGCCGACGGCAGCGAACTCAGCTGTAACGCGCTGCGCCCGGAGGACGTGGTGAAGTCCACGATGACCCACCACTGGCGCGTGTTGCGCGACAGTGGGGTCATCTGGCAGCGTCCGCAGGGACGAGAAAATATGATTTCACTGCGTCGGGAGGATCTGGATGCCCGTTTTCCCGGGCTGATGGAAATACTGCTAAAGGCCAAAAGCGCTGCCGGAAACTAGCTCCAGCAGCCTTTTGCGTGGCGTTTTAGTGCTGCATGCCCGACTGCTGCGAGAATTCATCGTCGGTTAAGCCAGCCCGAGGGGGCGCGGAGATTTTTTTACGGGCATATCTGTCCGGCACGCCATCTGGACGCGTCTTGAATCGACGGTGCAGCCACATATACTGCTCCGGCGCCATCAGCACCGCGCGCTCGATCGCCCGGTTCATCTGGGTTGCGACAGACTCTTTATCCGCACCCTGCAATGACGCGCTGATATCTTCAAGAATAATCAGCTCGTACCCTGTACCGTCCTCTCTGCGGCGCGGCACAAACGGAATAACGGCAGGCTTAGCGCTTTTGACCAGCATATAGCTGCCCGCCGTCGTGGCGGCATCCGGGACGGCGAAGAATGGCGCAAACACGCTGTTGGCTTTGCCATAGTCATGATCCGGCGCGTACCAGAGAATTTCATTCTGCTTCAGGGCGCGGATCATGCCTTTTAAATCATGACGATCCAGCATGGTTTTATTCGAACGCAGACGACCGCGCGTTTGTAGCCAGTCCAGGAGCGCATTATTGTTGGGACGATAAACCCCAATACCGGGGTTAAGCATGCCAAATATCCGCGCGCCCAGCTCAAGCGTCAGAAAATGCATGCCAACCAGCACCACGCCCTTTCCCTGCGCCCTGGCCTGCTCCATATGTTCGTAACCGCGCACGGTAAAGCATTTACGCACCCGCCATTCAGGCCAGAACCACGCCATGCCGGTTTCGATTACCCCCATTCCCACGGATTCAAAATTTCGCTGCAGCAAAGATTCACGCGCTTCTGCTTCCATCTGCGGGAAGCACAGTTCCAGATTACGGCGGGCAATCTCGACACGGCGCGGTAGAAGGCGCATGGCTAACCGGCCCAGAACGTGTCCGAGTCTGAACAACAGCGGGTAAGGCAGCAGCATGATGAGCCACAGGGCGACGATGCCTGTCCAGCTTAGCCAGTATCGCGGGTGGAAAAAAGCAGGTGAAAACCGGGGTAATTTTGTCATGAGAAAATTATCCTTTAATGTGACTGTCCTTAATTGATTCTGTTGTCGATCTTTCCTAAGGATTGATTAAATGTCGGTCGTGAACGTTAAGTGTAACGGATCAGATAAAACTTATTTTTATCGTTTTTTGCGAAAAGAAGGCGTAAGCGGCAGGAGAAACCGGGTAAGACGATGACCTCACCCGGCGAAAGATTACATTGAATACCCCGGCTTTTTAATCAACTCGTCCAGCTTCGGCCCGATTTCGGTATCCCAGACCTGTGCTTTCCAGTCTTCCGGGTTTACCTGGTTCAGCGCCACCGATACTGAACCGTCTTTGCTGTTGAAATGGCGAATTATCACCTCGGCGATATCTGCCGCCAGCGCGGTTTTTTGCTCGTCGTTAAGATCGCGGGGAAAACATTTGATATCTACGTGTGGCATATGCAGGCTTCCTGTTATGTGTGAGCAATCCACGTTATCAGATAATGTTGTTTGCCTTTAACACCTTGTGCAGTTCCGGCAGCTGACACACGGTATCCGCAATCGCCGTAAGCTTCGGCGTATTTGTCGCAAACCACTCATGGCGAGGCCCCCAGGTGCGCGCCACCGCAATATACACATCCAGCAGCGTCAGCCGTTCACCCAGCGCAAACGGCGCGGCCTTAAGCTGATTTTCAAACCACAGATAGAGGGATTTCCGGTACTCAATGCAGTTTTTCTGCAGCTGTTCCGGCGCATCAGGCACCCAGCGTTCGGGATAATCGGCATAGGTAAAGGTGGGATAGACGTTCGCCACGAACCAGATAAGCAGACGCTGAAACTGCTGACGCTCGGCCTGCCCCACGGGCGGGGCGAGATCGGGACAACGGTCGAGCACCATCAGAGCAATCGCCGCCGTTTCGGTCATGATGGCGCCATTTTCCAGCTCCAGCGTGGGCACCTGGCACAGCGGGTTGAGTTTTTGCAGCAGTTCACGCTGCGGGCCGGGCTGGTCAAACCCGTCAACGTTCACAAATTGATAAGGGATATCGGCCAGGGTCAGCATCACTTCACTGATTGCCGAGCCCCAGCCGGGTACGCCATAGAGTTTCATCATGTTGCCCCCTCAGGAGTGAAAATCCTAAGTGTAGAGCACCATTAGTAGGTTATCCCAGGCGGGTTGACCTCCGCTTGCGCCACCGCTTCGCCCTGTTCGCCCCAGCGCGCCAGCACCTTCTGGTAATCGCCGCGCTTGATCGCCCCGTCCAGTGCCGCCTGCAACGCGTACACCAGCCCATTGCCTTTTTTGGTCGTGGTGGCGACATAAGCTTTTTTCGGACCTAAACCGACCACGCGGGTTTTGCCGGTGAGCGCCGCTTTGTAAGCTGAAACCGACTGAGGGCCAAAGAACACGTCCGCCCTGCCGGACTGGATATAGAGATTGCCCGAGGCATCGTCGTGGAGATAGACCGGCAGCGCAGGCGCTCGCCCCGCCTTTTTATTCTCTTCGTTCCAGCCCAGCAGGATACGCTCCTGATTGGTGCCCGAGCCGACAATCACCTTTTTTCCGGCCAGTTCTTCCGCGCTTTTGATTGATTGAATCTCGCTGGTGGACTTCACCGAAAACGCCAACGAATCGACGCGGTAGGTCGCAAAATCAAACTTCTCTTTACGCTGTTCGGTCACCGCAATGTTCACCAGCGCCACGTCGTAGCGCCCGGAGGCGATGCCCAGCGGCCAGTCTTCCCACGCCGTTGGCACCAGCTTTAGCTTCAGCCCCAGGCTGCCCGCCAGCAGGCGGGCGATATCCGGGTCGCTGCCAATTCGCGTGCGGTTATCGCTGGCCAGCAGCGCCAGCGGCGGGGAGTTCAGCATCGAGACAGCGACCGTCAGCGTACCCGGCTCAACGAATTTATAACCGGCGGGGATCTTCGCCACGGCCTGCCGATCCACCGTCACCGGCAGCGGCTGCTCGTTGGCTTTCAGATCGATGCTGGCGTGGCTTGCCGTTGTGAAGACCAGCCCCGCCAGAAGTCCGTATTTCATCTGCGCTCCTTACAGCACTTTTGACAGGAACTGGCGCGTTCGCGCGTGCGACGGACGGTTCAATACCGCGTCGCTGCTGCCCTGCTCCACGATTTTCCCGTCGACCATAAACACCACCTGATCCGCCACCTCGCGGGCAAAGCCGATCTCGTGGGTGACCACCACCAGCGTGGTGCCGGACCGGGCGAGCTTTTTGATCACGTCCAGCACTTCGCCGACCAGCTCCGGATCCAGCGCCGAGGTAGGTTCATCAAACAGCATCACGCGGGGACGTAACGCCAGCGCGCGGGCAATCGCAATGCGCTGCTGCTGCCCGCCGGAGAGATGGCGAGACCAGGCATCGGCCTTATCCCGCAGCCCAACCACGTCCAGCAGGCTGTACGCTCGTTCCACCGCCTCTTTTTTGCTGAGCTTCTTATGCGCGATGGGCGCCTCAATCAGGTTTTCCAGCACCGTGAGGTGAGGAAAGAGATTGAAGTTCTGAAACACATAGCCCACGTTGACGCGCTGCCTGAGGATCTCTTTCTCCTTCAGCTCATAGAGCTTGTCGCCCTGACGACGGTAGCCAATGTAGTCCCCGTCGATCTGAATAAAGCCTTCGTCGACGCGCTCCAGGTGGTTAATGGTGCGCAGCAGCGTCGATTTGCCCGAGCCCGAGGGCCCGAGAATGACCGTCACGGAACCGGGCGGGATCTCAAGCGAAACGTTGTCGAGCGCCTTATGGCGACCAAAATACTTGCTGACGCCGGTAATCGAGATATGTCCTTCAGGAGAGGCTTGCATGGATAGGCTCCTGTGCTGGCGTGGTGGTGACGGAACGGGTGCGACGGGCGGCACGGTTCTGATTAACCGCAGAGCGGCGTTCGCTGCGGGCGAGTGCGCGTTCAACACCGTACTGAATGGCCGACAAAACGGTGGTAATCACCAGATACCAGGCGGCACCGACCATCAGCAACGGGATCACCTCCTGGGTACGGTTGTAGATCATCTGGATGGTATAGAACAGCTCCGGCATTGCCAGGACGTAGACCATCGCCGTTCCCTTGGCGAGGCTGATAATTTCATTGAACCCGGACGGCAGAATGGTGCGCAACGCCTGAGGCAGGATTATCCGCACCGTACGTCGCCAGGCCGGCAGGCCAAGCGCGGCGGCCGCTTCATACTGGCCGTGATCGACGCCGAGGAATCCACCGCGAATGATCTCGGCGGTATAGGCGCTCTGCACCAGCGTTAGCCCCACCACGGCGGTGGAGAACTGCCCGAGCACGTTAATGGTCTCAAAGCTGCCCCAGCTAATGCTGGTGAACGGCACGCCGAGGGAGAGCGTGTCGTAGAGATAGGAAAAGTTGTAGAGAATGATCAGCACCACGATCAGCGGCAGCGAGCGAAACAGCCAGATATAGCCCCACGCCAGGCTGCTCAGCAGCCATGACGAGGAGAGTCTCGCCAGCGCCAGCATGCCGCCCAACACCACGCTCAGCGCGGTACCGATCAGGGTAAGCAGCAGAGTCTGCCCTACGCCTTCGAGAATAACCGGGTCGAAGAACCAGCGGGCAAACACCGCCCACTCCCAGCGCGGGTTGAAAGCGACGGACTGGATCACGACCGCCAGCACAAACAGCGCCACCGCGGCGCCGACGGTCCGCAGCGGATAACGCGCCGGGACCACCTTAATGGTTTCAACGTTGCTCATCGTCGTTCCTCATGCGGTTTTACTGAACGCTTCGCGTACCAGCGTTTTAGTGAAGCGCAGCCGACCATCAAACGGCGGCTGGCTATACTCTTCCGGGTCGCGGTTCAGATCAAACTGTGGCTGGTAGCCCTGGCTGAGATAGAGCCTGACCGCCTCCGGCTGACGGAAACCGGTTGTCAGGTAGATCTGGCTGTACCCTGCCAGCACCGCCCTGCGCTCCAGCTCCTGCACCACGCGCCCGGCAAGCCCCTGCTGACGCAGGGTTTTGTCCGTCCAGATGCGCTTGATTTCCGCGGTGCGTTCGTCGAAGGGTTTGTACGCACCGGTGGCGATGATTTTTCCGTCACGCTCCAGAACGATAAACAGCCCCTGCGGCGCTAAATACCACTCGGTGAGTTCCACTTCCGCGTCTTTAGAGAAGTAGTCACCGTAGCGGGCGGCATATTCACCGAACAGCCCCTCGATAATGGGCTGAAGTTCGGCATCTTCCGGTGAAACGTCACGAAATTGTTCACGCATAGCGCCTCCTTAATCACCCAGGCCATCAGGATTCACTTCTGACTGCGGAATACGCTCAACGCCTTCCCCCCAGCGGTTCAGCACTTTGTCGTAATCGCCGTTTTTGATGACGCCGTTCAGCGCGGTCTGCACCGGCTCAACCAGCCCGCTGCCTTTCTTCAGCGTCACCGCAATGTGCGCCGCCTTCGGCCAGCCGCCGTCGACGCTGCCGACCAGTTTAGTTTTCCCGTTCAGCGCCGCTTTCCATGCGCCAATTACGTTCGGGCCAAAGTAGGCATCCGCGCGCCCGGACTGGAGCGCCAGCGTTTGCGCCGCATCGTCTTTGGTATAGATCGGGGTAAACGGTTTCAGCCCCTTCTTCAGGTTTTCAGCATTCCACGCCAGCAGGATGGCCTCCTGATTGGTCCCGGAACCAACGATAATCCGCAGCCCGGCGATGTCCTCAGCCTTCTGAAGCGATTCGATCGGGCTGGTCGATTTCACGTAGAAGCCGAGGGAGTCCTTGCGGTAGGTGGCAAAATCAAACTTCTGTTTGCGCTCTTTGGTGACGGTGATGTTGCTGATAGCGGCATCGTATTTCCCGGAGGCGACGCCCAGCGGCCAGTCTTCCCAGGAGGTGGGCACCACGTTCAGCTCCAGCCCGAGGCTGTCGGCCACCAGACGAGCTACATCCACTTCACTTCCCAGCAGCGTTTTGTTGTCATCGGAGAAGACCGTCAGCGGCGGCGAGTTAAGCGCGGCCACCGCCACGGTAAATTTCCCCGGCACGGCAAAGCGATAGTCTTTCGGCAGCTGCGCCACCGCCTCGCTATTTTTCGCGGTGTTAATCGGCGTTTTATTGGCCTCGATGCTTACGCCGGTGCCGTTAATATTCACATTCTCTGCCCAGACGGCAGGGGTAAAGGCCAGCGCGAGCGCCAGAACAAGCGATGATTTCTGCATAGCGGAGTTCTCTTTTATTGTTGTGTGAACTGGTTTTTCGGTTGGTCTAAGCCAAGGCTTTCGCGCAGCGTGGTTCCCGGGTAGTCGGTGCGGAACAGGCCGCGAGCCTGTAAAACGGGCACCACCTGGTCAACAAAGCGCGGAAAGGTATCCGGCGTACCGCCCTGGATGATGAAGCCGTCTGCGGCATAGCCTTCAAACCAGGCCTTCAGACCGTCGGCGACCTCCTCCGGCGTGCCGGAAAAGCGCGGGCGCGGCGATGCGGCCTCAAGCGCCACCTGGCGCAGGGTTAAGCTGCGCTCGCGGGCATTTCGCTTAATTTCATCGGTGGTGCTGCGGAAGCTGTTTTTGCCTAAGTCACCGATATCCGGGAACGGCTCGTCGAGCGGATACTGGCTGAAATCGTGATGTTCAAAATAACGCCCGAGGTAATTGAGGGCATCGGTAACCGACACCAGCGCCGCCGTGGTTTGATACTGGTTTTCCACGTCATCGGCGTCTTTACCCACAATCACGCTGACGCCCTGGAAGATATGTAAATCTGACGCGCGGCGGCCGTTTGTTTCCAGCTGCTGCTTCACGTCGCGGTAAAACGCTTTTGCCTCGTCGAGCGTTTCGTGATGAGTGAAAATGGCGTCGGCATGTTTTGCCGCCAGCTTTTTCCCGTCGTCCGACGCGCCCGCCTGAAAAACAATCGGACGCCCTTGCGGGGTGCGACCAATATTCAGCGGACCGGCGACCTGGAAGAAGTCACCGTGGTGATCGAGCGTATGCAGCCTGGCTGGGTCAAAAAACTGACCGCTCTCTTTGTTGCGGATAAACGCGTCGCCTTCCCAGGAGTCCCACAGCCCTTTCACCACGTCGAGATACTCATCCGCAATGCGATAGCGCAGCGCATGCTCGGGGTGTTTTTCGCGAGAGAAGTTCTTTGCCGACCCTTCCAGCGGCGAAGTCACCACGTTCCAGCCCGCACGTCCGTTGCTCAGATGATCGAGGCTGGCGAACTGGCGCGCCGTGGTAAAAGGTTCGCTGTAGGAGGTGGATAACGTTCCCACCAGCCCCAGACGCGTGGTGATGCTTGCCAGCGCGGATAATACCGTTAACGGCTCAAAGCGGTTTAAAAAATGCGGAATGGATTTCTCATTTATATAAAGACCGTCGGCAACGAATAAAAAATCGAGTTTGCCCTCCTCCGCTTTTAACGCCGTCTCTTTTACAAATTCAAAATTAATGCTGGCATCCGCGACCGCCGCCGGATGACGCCAGGCGGACATATTGCCCGATGCACCATGCAAGATGGTCCCAAGCCGCAGTTGACGATGTGCAGACATATTTACCTCTCCAGAATTAAACGTGTTGCAGGGCTTTTTCCGCCAGCTGTGCAAAATAGCGGGCTGCGGGCTCAATCAGGGCTTCGTCAGGATTAAACGCCGGGTGATGTAAACCATACGGGCTGTTGCTGCCGATGCTGACAAACGCGCCGGGAACAGACTGCAGGTAGACCGCAAAATCTTCCCCGCCCATATGCAGTTCCGCGTGCCGGGTTTCATAACCGGCCTCACGCGCGACCGAGGTGGCGAAGTCGGCCCAGCGTTCGTCATTCACCAGCGCGGTAGGCCCGGCATACCAGGTGATGTCAATCTGCGCGCTGAAGGCGCTGGCAAACCCGGCGGCAATTTCACCCACGCGGGCTTTCACATTCTGCTGCACTTCCGTGCGGTGGGTGCGAAGCGTGCCTTCCAGCTCGACGCTTTCCGGCAGCACGTTCCAGGTGTTGCCGCCTGCGATGCGCGTCACGCTCAGCACCACCGAGTCCAGCGTATTGACGTTGCGGCTGGCGACGCTTTGCAGCGCCGTCACCAGCTGGCTCGCCAGCACAATGGCGTCGTTGCCTTCGTGCGGGCGGGCCGCATGTGCGCCCTTGCCGGTGATGCGGATCACGAAGCGATCGACGTTGGCATAAAACGGTCCGCCGCGGGTGGCGAACTCACCGACCGGCAGGCCGGGCTCGTTGTGCATGCCGAAAATGGCGCTGACGTCACGTAGGGCACCGGCACGCACCATGCTCTTCGCCCCGCCAAAGTTCTCTTCGGCAGGTTGAAACAGGATACGCACCCGGCCGTTAAGCGAGGCTTCCCGCTCTTTGAGCTTTAACGCGGCGCCGAGGATCACGCTGGTGTGGATATCGTGTCCGCAGGCGTGCATCACGCCTGCATGCTGCGAGCTAAACGGCACGCCGCTGCGCTCCTCTATCGGCAGGGCATCAATGTCTGCCCGCAGCGCAATCAGCTTGCTACCGGTTCCGATTTCCGCCACCAGCCCGGTCGGCAGATCGTAAGGCTGTGGGGTGATCCCGGCATTCGTCAGCCACTGGCGCAGGCGCGCGGTCGTTTCGACCTCCTGGCCGGACAGCTCCGGGTTCTGGTGCAGCTCGCGGCGCCAGGCAATCAGCTGTTCGCCAAAACTCATACGGTGACCTCCTTGTTAAGACGCGCCTCGGCAAGCAGGCGCAGCGACGCGACGCGCGTTGCCCCCTCCGCGACCGGCGTGTCGATGATAAATTCGTCAATGCCCCATTGTTCGTGCAGCGCGTTAAGCTGTTCCAGCACCGACTCAGCTGTGCCCGCCAACAGCGACTGGGCCCGACGGGCAATACGCACCGGCTCGCTCCCCGCCTGACGGGCAAAGGCGTAGGCCTGCTCCTCGCTTGCAACGGTTACGCGCTGGCCGTTTGCCAGCTCAACGCCCCACACTTCGACCTTCTGCGCCAGCGCGTCCGCTTCGGCCTGGGTCGGCGCGACAATCGCCTGCACCGCCACTATCACGTCCCGCGCGCTGTTCTCACGCCAGGTCGATACCACCTCGCGCAGCAGGTCCGGATCGCCGTTCAGGTGCGCGGCAAAGACGAAGTGCCAGTCGAGCGATGCGGCGAGCAGCGCGCTTTCGGTGCTGGCCCCCAGCAGGAAACCTTGTGCAGGGACCGGCGGCAACGGCGTGGCGCGAACGGCCTCTTCCGCCAACTGGTTTTCAGGGCGGATCCAGCGATCGAGCTGGGTCAGCTGTTCGGCAAAGCTGCCCTTTTCCTGCTGATTCAGGCCCTGCTGAAGCGCGCGGGTTGAGAGCGGCAAACCGCCGGGGGCTTTCCCGACGCCCAGATCCACGCGACCGGGCGCCAGCGCGGCCAGAACGTTAAAATTTTCAGCGACTTTGTAGGGGCTATAGTGTTGAAGCATGACGCCGCCAGAGCCCACGCGGATGCGTTTCGTTTGCCCGAGGATCCAGGCAATCAGCAGTTCCGGCGAGGGGCTGGCGAGTTGCGGGGTATTGTGGTGTTCGGCAATCCAGAAGCGGTGATAGCCCAGATTTTCTGCCTGTTGCGCCAGCGCTAACGTCCGCGCCAGCGCATCGGCAGCCGTTTCGTTTTCAGCGATGGGGCTTTTATCCAGAATGCTGATTCGCCATGACATGTTGCGTTCTCGTTTGACTTAACATGTCGACATTATTAAAGGCGTATTTCACCACTGAGAAACAATTAATTTACATTTGGTTTGCCGGAAATCAGAAAAGCATAGCCCTGCTAACGGTGTGATTTTAGCGTTGAAATGAGCGCGTCGGCCTGCGGCCGGGAGGTAATGCGGACAAACTGAATATGGGCATACTGAGGATTTTGCATATCTGCTTCATAGCGCTCGCGGTTACTGCGCCAGGTTTTGATCGTCCAGATAATGATTGACTCCCGGCTGAAAAATGAGCGGCGGAAGCTTTCGCGGTTTCCTGTGCCGGGCCACAGCTCCTGCTGGTGCCATGCGCGTTTGAATGCACGCGTGACCGCCTGCCGGAGCGTGCGGGTGAACCCGCAGTCGACCCACACGACCATATCCACATCACGCCACTTCACCGGGCGCGTGCGGTTGTAGTTACCGTCGAGCACCCAGCCAGGCGTGGCGTCAAGGGTATTCGCCAGCGTTGCAAGTAATTCCTCATCGGGCGTTCCCTGCCAGTCGGGCCGCCAGTAAAGCCTGTCCATCTCAATGTAGGGAAGCGCCAGTTCCGCCGCGATGCGTCGGGCAAGCGTACTTTTTCCGCTCCCGCTGGTACCAATGATATTGATTTTCACCGTTCCGCCTGGACATGCTGAAGAAAACGGATTGCATCATAGCGTTTTAGTTTTGTTAATGAAACGCCAGTGAAGCGCAGCAGCCTGACGCCCTCCCCCTATGCAATTATTAAGATATTCTGATGATTAAAGCAGCACTTCAATAATTGTTTTGACTAAAAAACCACCACGATTCAGCGCGTTGTAAACCTTGTCTGCTCTGACCACACGATTTCCTTCGACGTGCATCACTTTCGGCACGGTTATATTTTGCGTCGCTTATCAATTGCAGGTAGGATGCCTCGCCATGTTTCGCCTTATCCATACGCAGAATGACTGGGAAGGCGACATGTGTTTGCGCAGAAGCAATCGTTTGTATTGCGCTCTGCCAGGCAGGACTATCACGATAATGGTTCAGACAGGCAAACAGGTAACTCAATGAAAACAAGCAATAAAAGCGCAGCCGATCATCACGCTGCGAAACGTCGCTGGTTGAACTCCCACGAAGAGGGCTACCACAAAGCGATGGGCAACCGTCAGGTTCAAATGATCGCCATCGGCGGCGCTATCGGAACGGGTCTATTTTTAGGTGCTGGCGCGCGTCTGCAGATGGCGGGTCCGGCTCTCGCCCTGGTCTATCTGGTGTGCGGGATCTTCTCTTTCTTCATTCTTCGCGCGCTGGGTGAACTGGTACTGCATCGCCCTTCCAGCGGAAGCTTCGTCTCTTACGCCCGAGAATTCCTCGGTGAAAAAGCCGCCTATGTGGCAGGCTGGATGTACTTCGTCAACTGGGCGATGACCGGTATCGTCGATATCACCGCCGTTGCGCTGTATATGCACTACTGGGGCGCGTTCGGTGATGTGCCGCAGTGGGTCTTTGCCCTTGGCGCGCTGGCGATCGTCGGCACCATGAACATGATCGGCGTGAAGTGGTTCGCCGAGATGGAATTCTGGTTTGCGCTGGTCAAAGTGCTCGCCATTGTGATTTTCCTGGTGGTCGGTACCGTCTTCCTCGGCAGCGGCAAGCCGCTGGATGGCAATGCTACCGGCTTCCACCTGATAACCGATAACGGCGGTTTCTTCCCGCACGGTCTGCTGCCTGCGCTGGTGCTGGTTCAGGGCGTGGTGTTTGCCTTTGCCTCTATTGAGCTGGTCGGTACCGCTGCGGGCGAATGTAAAGACCCACAAACGATGGTGCCAAAAGCCATTAACAGCGTGATCTGGCGTATCGGTCTGTTCTACGTCGGCTCCGTGGTGCTGCTGGTTCTGCTGCTGCCGTGGAACGCCTATCAGGCCGGCCAGAGCCCGTTCGTCACCTTCTTCTCGAAGCTCGGCGTGCCTTACGTGGGCAGTATCATGAACATCGTGGTGCTGACGGCGGCGCTCTCCAGCCTGAACTCCGGTCTTTACTCTACCGGGCGTATCCTGCGCTCCATGTCGATGGGCGGTTCAGCGCCGAAGTTCATGTCGAAGATGAGCAAGCAGCACGTGCCTTACGCGGGCATTCTTGCCACGCTGGTGGTGTACGTCTTCGGCGTATTCCTGAACTATCTGGTGCCGTCTCAGGTCTTTGAGATCGTTCTGAACGTGGCCGCACTCGGCATTATCGCTTCCTGGGCCTTTATCGTGGTCTGCCAGATGCGTCTGCGTAAAGCCATTAAAGAAGGCAAAGCCGCAGATATCAGCTTTAAGCTGCCGGGCGCGCCGGTGACCTCCTGGCTCACCCTGCTCTTCCTGTTCAGCGTGCTGGTGCTGATGGCGTTCGACTACCCGAACGGCACCTATACCATTGCCACCATCCCGCTGCTGGCCGTGCTGCTGATCGCTGGCTGGTTCGGCGTGCGTAAGCGCGTTCACGAAATTCACAGCACCGCGCCGGTTCATCCAGACGATGAAAAACACGACGCGCCGCTGGTGGAAGAGACCTCGCGTTAAGCATCACACAGGTATTAAAAAGGGAAGGCATATGCCTTCCCTTTTTTATATTACAGCGCGATACGAATCACATCGTCAGGCTGGGTCGCTTCCTGCTGGCGGGTAGATTTCTGCTTCACCGTCACGTAAAGCGTTTTGCCATCCGCAGAGAGCGCCAGGCTGTTCGGGTAAACCGGCGTATCGAACGTTTTCGTCACTTTGTAGGTCTTCGCGTCAATCACGCTCACCTTGCCGGCCTCACGGTGCGTCACGTAGGCTTCATTGCCAGCCGGATTAAACAGAACGGCCAGGGATTCAGGCGCGGCGATTTTCTCGATCACGCTGCCGTCTTTCAGGCTCACCGCCAGCACTTCCGGCTGTTTTGAATCGGTCAGGAACGCGCGCTGACCGGCGGTGTCCAGGCTCAGGTTCAGATAGAAGTGCTCTTTTCCGTCGTCCTGCACTTTTTTGCGGCTCAGGATTTTGTTGGTGGCGGTATCAATGGTGACCAACTCACCGTCTGCATTGGTGGTGTACAGGCGTTTCGCCTTTGCATCCAGCGCCAGACCGGTACTGTATGTGCCGGTGTTGGCAATGGTCTCTTTCAGCTTCAGCGTTGCGCCATCCACAACCCAAATCACGCTCTCTTTGCCGACACCGGTGATGTAAATCGTGTTGCTCGCGTCATCCGCCACCAGCTGGCGCGGCTGCAGCGGCTTGACGGTTTCACTGCGCTGGCGGCTATCAAGCACCAGTCGCCCTTTCACGTCGCCCGTTTTCGCATCAATGGCCGTCACCGCGCCGTTGATCGTATTACCCAGCCACAGGGTTTGCGTCGCGCCGTCGAGGGTGGCGCCAAACGGTTTGAGATCGCTATGAATGGCCTGCGTCACCTCCAGCGTGGCAGGATCGAGGCGATAGATGACGCCACCCTTGTCGAGTTTACGGCTTTGCGACGTCGCAACCCACAGGGCGTTCTCCTGCTGGCTGACCGCCATTTCATAGGCACCTTTACCCACCGCTTTACGCAACATCTCTTCGGCGGCATGCGCCTGGAAGGTTCCGGCAAACAGTAAAGCGGCAGACAGCAGAGACGTACTCAGGCGTGGCGAGCACAGATGGCGTAAAGACATAACAATTCCTTTTTTGAAAATTGGGGGTACTGCTGACATCGCTTCCGGCTGGCAACGTCATGGCATTGCCGTTTTGATAATGAGAATAGTAATCATTAATAAGTTAAAAGTGGAGTTTTTCTTTTCCCTATTGCCTTTCATTAACGCAATGTGCGGTTATAGTTTTCAAAACATTTACAAAACCTTTAACATGTATGGACATGTTCCATTTGGTTCGTTTATACATCACAACCGGTTTTACTCATGAAAATCATATCTGCCCGTAAGGCATCTCTCCCGCTGCTGCTGGTTCCCGTTGTTTTTGCGCCTCTAAGCGCGATGAGCGCAGAGGAACAGACCATGATCGTCAGCGCCACGCCGCAAACCGTATCAGAGCTTGATACTCCGGCGGCGGTCAGCGTCGTGAATGGCGAGGATATGCGCCACGCTGCGCCGCGCATTAATCTCTCCGAATCGCTTGGCAGCGTTCCGGGACTACAGATTCAGAACCGTCAGAACTATGCTCAGGATCTCCAGCTTTCGATGCGCGGGTTTGGTGCCCGCTCAACGTTTGGCGTGCGCGGCATTCGCATGTACGTCGACGGTATTCCAGCCACCATGCCGGACGGACAGGGCCAGACCTCCAACATCGATCTCTCCAGCATTGACAGCGTTGAGGTGCTGCGCGGTCCCTTCTCCGCCCTGTATGGCAACGCCTCTGGCGGCGTGATTAACATCAGTACGCAAACCGGGCAGCAGCCGCCGACCATCGAGGCAAACAGCTATTACGGCAGTTACGGGACATGGCGCTACGGCATGAAAGCCACCGGCGCAATGGGCGATGGCACCCATGCCGGGGACGTGGATTACACCGTATCCACCACCCGCTTCACCACTAAAGGCTACCGCGACCACAGCGGCGCGCGGAAGAATCTCGCTAATGCCAAACTAGGCGTACGCATTGACGATGCCAGCAAGTTGACGCTGATTTTTAACAGCGTGGACATGAAAGCAAACGATCCGGGCGGGCTGAGCTATCAGGAGTGGCAGAATAACCCGCGTCAGTCCCCGCGCGGCGATCAGTACAACACGCGCAAGACCATCAAGCAGACTCAGGCTGGGCTGCGCTATGACCGCCAGCTTAGCGCTCAGGACGATCTCAGCGTGATGATGTACGCCGGCGAGCGTGAAATGACCCAGTACCAGTCGATTCCCTACCAGCCGCAGCTGAGGCCTTCTCACTCCGGCGGCGTGATCGATATGCAGCGTCATTATCAGGGGGTTGATACCCGCTGGACGCACCGCGGCGAGCTGCTGGTGCCGGTCACCTTCACCACCGGTCTGAACTATGAAAACATGAGTGAAGATCGTCGCGGGTACGAGAACTTCGTGATGAACAACGGCGTACCGGACTACGGCGTGAAGGGTGATAAACGCCGGAACGAACGTAACCTGATGTGGAACGTCGACCCTTACCTGCAGACCAGCTGGCAGCTGACGCAGAAACTGTCCGTGGATGCGGGCGTGCGTTACAGCTCGGTCTGGTTTGATTCTAACGACCATTACGTTACGCCGGGCAACGGCGACGACAGCGGTGACGCGAGCTATCACAAGTGGCTCCCGGCGGGCTCCGTGAAGTATGCGGTGACGGACGCGTGGAACCTCTACGCTGCCGCAGGGCGTGGGTTCGAAACGCCAACCATCAACGAGCTTTCGTATCGCGCCGATAACCAGGGCGGCCTGAATATCGGCCTGCAGCCTTCCACGAACAACACGTATGAGGTGGGCAGCAAAACCCGCATTGGCAATGGACTGCTGACGGCAGCGCTGTTCCGCACCGATACGGATGACGAGATCGTGGTGGATGCCAGCTCTGGTGGCCGCACAAGCTATAAAAATGCCGGAAAGACCCGCCGTCAGGGAGTCGAAGTGTCTCTCGATCAGCAGTTTGCCGAGAACTGGAAGCTGAAAATGGCGTGGACCTACCTTGATGCCACCTACCGGACCAACGTCTGCGGCGACGCGGACTGTAACGGCAACCGTATGCCGGGCATTGCCCGCAATATGGGCTATGCGTCGTTTGGCTGGCAGCCTGAAGAAGGCTGGTACGCGGGCTCGGACGTGCGCTACATGAGCGATATCATGGCCGACGACGAAAACACGGCGAAAGCGCCATCGTACACGGTGGTCGGGCTGAATACCGGGTATAAATTCAACTACGGCAACTGGGGGATGGACGTCTTTGGCCGCGTAGATAACCTGTTCGACAAAGAGTACGTTGGCTCGGTTATTGTCAACGAATCCAACGGGCGTTATTACGAGCCAGCGCCTGGCCGTAACTACGGTGTAGGTCTGTCGGTGTCTTATCGATTCGAGTAACAAATAAGTAAAGTTTATTTAATACCGAAAATAACGATCCTGATGGCAAAATGCCATCAGGAGTTATTCACCAGATAAATAAGTAGACGCGGTATATAGTCGCTCTGTTAAATTATCTCTCAGTTAAAATATTGTCGCTGTAAAAGCGTATTCGCTTCATCAATCGATTTTTCAATCGCCTTCTGGCTGGCGTCGACATCCCGGCGTTCCAGGGCTGAAAGCAGTTCGTCATAGTGATACGTCGCTTCCTTAATGTCATTAAGCTCCTGGTGCAGATAGTTAATGCAAGGCCCGATGCGCACCCAAAGCTGTTCAATTAATGCATTCAGCGTGGGCATTTCCGCGTACTGATAAAGCGTAAAGCGGAAGATGCGATTTGCCTGCAATGCCTGCTGAACGTTCCCGATGCGCATGGCCTCATGAAACGCTTCCGACAATTTGCGCAACGTCTCGATCTTTTGGTCAGACATATTCTGACAGGCTGCGGCAACCGCCATGGGTTCAAGCTGCTTGCGAATAGCGTTGATTTCGTTATAACGGTCCAGCGTCACCTCCGGCACCAGAAATGCCTGTGCCGGCGTGGCATGTAATGCCCCTGCTGACACCAGACGCAGCAGCGCCTCGCGCACTGGGGTAATGCTGGTTCCTAATTTATCGGCGATCTCTTTCGTAATCAGTCGTGCACCCGGTTTAAGGGAGCCTGTAATTAACGCTCCTTTCAAACTGAGTTCAACTTGCATGGTAAGACTGATCCTTTGGGCTTTTTCTAAGTGATCCAAATCAAGCATGTTCAATTCCTGTAGCTAAAACTTAATGCTATTTTTAAACGCCAGTTTTAATAAAACGACGCTGGTCCGATATATCCTGTATCGTCATGCCTGGTGGTGGGAAGTACGTAAAACAGCAAAAAATGCAAAATGTGTTTTTTTTTATCGGTTTCGGGCTCATCCGGGATGATGGCGCGAAAAGCCATGTCCGTTAATTAAAGACAATATATCGTATCTTCACAAATAAATATGGCGGGAAACCCCGCCATAGTGCCTTTTATTTATTGTCACCCGCGACGCGAATCACGACTTTACCGAAGTTTTGTCCTTCCAGCAGGCCAATCAGTGCTTCAGGCGCGTTTTCCAGCCCGTCCGTCACCTGTTCACGATAGTGAATTTTGCCCTCCTGCACCCAGCGCCCCATCTCTTCCTGAAACTCATGAATGCGGTGGCCGTAGTCCTGGGCAATGATAAAGCCCTGCATCCGGATGCGTTTCTTCAGAATGGTCCCCATCAGAAGCGGCAAACGGTCCGGTCCGTCAGGCAGCCCCGTTGCATTGTAGCCGCTCACCAGGCCACACACCGGCACGCGCGCGGAGGTATTCAGCAGCGGCAGCACGGCGTCAAACACTTTCCCGCCGACGTTTTCATAGTAGACATCAATGCCTTTCGGGCAGGCGCGTTTCAGCTGCTCAGCGAAATCCGCCGCGTGGTGATCGAGACACACGTCAAATCCAAGAACCTCAACGGCGTGGCGGCATTTTTCTGCCCCACCGGCTACCCCGACCACGCGGCAGCCTTTGATTTTACCGATCTGCCCGACTGTCGCCCCAACCGGGCCCGTCGCGGCGGCGACCACCAGCGTTTCACCCGCTTTCGGTTGTCCGATATCCAGCAACCCCATATAGGCGGTGAAGCCCGGCATTCCAAGAATGCCCAGCGCCCAGGAGGGATGGGTGGGATTATCGCCCAGCTTGACCAGGCCGCTGCCGTCCGAAAGCGCGTACTCCTGCCAGCCGCTGTAGCTCAGCACCCATTCACCCGCTTTAAAGTCGGGGTGGTTTGACTGCTCAACGCGGCTAACCGTTCCCCCTACCATCACCGCACCAATCTCAACCGGCGGAGAATAGGATGGCGCATCGCTCATGCGGCCCCGCATGTAAGGGTCCAGCGACAGCCAGACGGTGCGAAGCAGCAGCTGCCCCGCCTGAGGGGCAGGAACGGGCTGCTCTTCCAGACGAAAATTCTCCGCAACCGGCGCGCCCTGTGGACGAGAGGCCAGCACCCAGCGGCGGTTTTGCGAAACAGATTGATTCATCGGATTCTCCTTCTGGTACAAATGTCATTACAGCCTGGCTCACGATCGGCATTATCGCCTTAACATTACGAGGCAGACTGGTTAAGCCGGACCACAAGATAGATGCAGGTTTCGTTCGTTTCGTTGATAAAACGGCAGTCGTTTGGCGGCCCCAGCTCCAGACAGTCTCCGGCCTTCATCTCGTGGCGAGTATCGCCCTCCTGGAATACCAGCTCGCCGGACTGCAGCCAGATCAGCTGCCGCGCGAGCGCGTAGGAGGACGCCGGCATCGGGACGTCGCTCCCCGCGGGTAACTCAATCTGAACGAGGTCGATAGGCAGATCGGTACGGGGAGAAACGTGGCGACGAAGGTAGTGGGTTTGCGGATCGCGCCAGACGGGCTGGTTCGCCAGGCGCAGGAGTTTTCCCTCCTGCATCTCGGCTCTGGCAATCAGGGTCGACATGCTGATCCCAAATGCGCCTGACAGGCGGGCAAGCAAGGTTGCCGTCGGGCTGCTGTCGCCGCGCTCTATCTTGTGGATCATGGCGCGAGATACGCCTGCCCGCTCGGCCAGCTCGCTAAGAGACCAGCCGCGTGATTCACGTTCGAGGCGAATTCTGGCGCTAATACGCTGATTCATTGTGTCTGTTATTGTGTTCATAACGTCATACTAAAGCGTATGAACGCCGTTTCAATTGGGCTCATAATCATTCTCACGTAGCGCTTTAACGATACAGTTGTGTAATATCATATCTATAGCGTAATACTATAGTAAACAACACACAGAGGTTTAATCATGATCGTTCGTCACGCCTGTAAAGAAGACTGCGCTGCGATAGGAGAGATCTATAACCATGCGGTGCTGCATACTGCCGCGATCTGGAACGATAAAACCGTTGATACCGATAACCGAATCGCCTGGTTCGAGGCCCGCACGCTCGCGGGTTACCCGGTTCTGGTGGCTGAGGAAAATGGTGCGGTTAGCGGGTACGCCTCTTTCGGCGACTGGCGCGCCTTCGACGGCTTTCGTCACACGGTTGAGCATTCGGTGTACGTCCATCCGGAGCATCAGGGTAAAGGCATTGGCCGCACGTTAATGAAAGCGCTGATCAACGAGGCCCGCGCCATCGGCAAACACGTGATGGTGGCCGGCATTGAAGCGCAAAATAAGGCCTCGATTCACCTCCACGAAACGCTCGGTTTTGTGACCACGGGGCAGATGCCGCAGGTGGGAACCAAGTTTGGCCGCTGGCTGGACTTAACCTTTATGCAGCTGCAGCTGGACGAGCGCAGCGACCCGGACGCAATCCCATGAATCAGTCGCTGACGCTGGCGTTCCTGGTGGCGGCGGGGATCGGTCTGGTGGTGCAAAACACCTTAATGGTGCGTATCACCCAGTCCTCCTCCACCATTCTTATCGCAATGCTGCTGAACTCCCTGGTCGGCATTGTGCTGTTTGTCAGCATTCTGCTGCTGAAGCAGGGCTTCGCCGGGTTCAGCGAGCTGGCCGCAACGGTGCGCTGGTGGACGCTGATCCCGGGGCTGCTGGGGTCGTTTTTTGTGTTTGCCAGCATCAGCGGCTACCAGAACGTGGGCGCGGCAACGACCATCGCGGTGCTGGTCGCAAGCCAGTTGATTGGCGGACTGGTCCTTGACGTGCTGAGAAGCCATGGCATTCCCCTGCGCGCGCTGATCGGCCCGGTATGCGGCGCGGTGATGCTGGTCGTCGGGGCCTGGCTGGTAGCGCGACGCCAGTTTTGATTACAGTATGGTACCGCCCTTGGTCAGCTGTTCCTGGCGCGCGTCCATCTCCTCTTTGTGCTGCTTACCGTGGTGCGAAATCGCGGTACGCAGACGCTGCTGTTGGGCGTAACGGTCTTCACGGCTGAGATCGGCATCATCGCTCAATGCAATCAGCAGTTCGTTCATGTGGGCGATGACGCTCTCTTCGATGGCGGCATCCACGCGGGCGGTAACTTCGTTTAAATGTGACATTGTCACTCCTTATTTTTGCCGGGTAGTGGCTTACGCCTCACCCGGCAATAAATGCTTAGTTCAGCTTCGCTTTAGAGAAATCGCTGCCCATCAGGCTCACGCTGTATCCGGTCACGTTGCTGCGGGTTGCAAAGAACGTTTTGCCGTTTGCCAGCGCGATCCACGGTGCCTGCTGGTAGAAAATCTCCTGCGCCTGGCCGTACAGTTTCGCACGCTCGGCCGGATCGCTGGTCAGCTTCGCTTTTTGCACCAGGGCATCATAACCCTTATCGCACCAGCGCGCGGCGTTTGACCCGGTTTTAATGCTGTTGCAGCCCAGCAGCACATCGGCGAAGTTGTCCGGGTCGCCGTTATCGGACATCCAGCCGAACAGCGCGGAGTCGTGCTCGCCTTTGCGCATCCCGGAGAGGTATTCGCCCCACTCGTAAGAGACGATTTTGGCCTTCACGCCGACTTTCGCCCAGTCGCTCTGGATCATCTCCGCGATACGACGCGAGTTAGGGTTATACGGACGCTGAACCGGCATTGACCACAGCGTGACTTCCGCGCCCTTCTCCAGCCCGGCCTGCTTCAGCAGCGCTTTTGCTTTATCAGGATCGTAGCTGTAGTCCTGCAGATCTTTATTAAAGCCCAGCATATTTGGCGGGATCGGCGATTTTGCCACCGTACCGGAGCCCATAAAGACCGCATTAACGATAGCCTTCTTGTCGGTCGCGTAGTTCAGCGCCTGACGCACCAGCACGTTATCGAACGGCTTTTTCTCGGTGTTAAACGCCAGATAGCCGACGTTCAGCGCATCGACAGAGTGCAGCGTCAGGTCTTTGTTCTTTTTAATCACGTCAAACTGAACCGGAGACGGCGCAGGAATAATCTGACACTCGTTGGTCTGCAATTTCGCCAGGCGGGTTTCCACGTTTGGCGTGATGGAGAAGATAAGATGCTTGGTCGGCACCTCGCCATCCCAGTAGTTCGGATTAGCGACGTAGCGGATCAGCGAATCCACCTTGTACTGCTGGAGCACATAGGGCCCGGTACCGATCGGCCAGGTATCTACGTTCTCAGGCGTGCCTTTTTTCAGCATCACATCGGCGTATTCGGCGGAGAGTATCGAGGCGAAATCCATTCCCCAGTCGGCCAGGAACGCGGCGTTGGGTTCACTCAGGGTGAACTGGACGTGATAATCGTCGACCTTTTTAACGTCCTGAATCAGCTTATCGAGCCCGACATCGTTGAAGTATTCGTAGTTGCCCTGGGACACATTATGGTACGGGTGTTTAGGGTCTTTCTGACGCATCACCGAGAAAATAACGTCATCGGCGTTAAAGTCACGCGTCGGCTTGAAGTATTTGTTGCTGTTGAACTTCACCCCTTTGCGCAGGGTAAAGGTATAGGTCTTGCCGTCCGGTGAAATCGTCCAGGATTCCGCCAGTGACGGTACCGGGGTATTTTTCACCGGGTCGAAATTGATCAGGCGGTTGTACAGAACCTGAGAGCTGGCCACGAACGACGGGCCGGAGCTGGCGATTTGCGGGTTGAACGACTCTGGCGATGCCTCGGAGCAGTAAATAAGGGTGTCGTTGTTTGCCGCCCATGCAGCACCGGCTGGTAAAAGAGCGCTCAGCGCAAGGGCGAGCAGCGTTTTCCCTGTAGACATAGTTATAACCCTGACAGTTTTATTATATAGGTCAGTAATAACAGCACAGCCCTTATCACCTGGCAAATAACGAAACACTATCAGGTTATTCTAAAGCCGCGTTTTTTGCCGGTTTTGCCGCCAGTGCAGAAAAAGGTGATTTGCCTTAAGTGACGTTATTCGTCAAGCACAACCGTCACGATCTATGCCGCAAGAAATCGGCGCTTTTAGCGTCTCTTCCTCCGTTTGTTTGCTTCCTCGTTTCGTTAAAGTAACGGTGTGAAGAAGTATATGGGATCAAATCGTGGCAAAAACTCTTTTACGCAGCGGTAATCTGGATGATTTTCAGGCCGTTGGCGGCGGCGGACAGGCCGTTTTTGAATCAGCGTTACAAATCCGGGAAGCGCTTCGATTGCGCAAACAGCAGGCCATAGTGGACTGTCTGGCTATTCCTCAGGTCAACGACAGCGGCGACCGCGTGGACTGGTATTCCCCCATTGAGGGAAGCGTCACCAGCTGGAAGGCGGCCAGTGAAGACGACCGCTACCGCGCCCTACGCTATCTGGAAAACACGCTTGCCAGCGTTGAGTCGTTAAGCAAGAAATGCCTCCAGTCGTCCAAAACCGCGCAGCAGCTTTTCGGCTCGCTGCTGTCGAAAGCGTTTCAGTTTCCCGGCGAGAATTTTGTTTTCCTGGTCGCAGGAAAGCCGATTATTTGCTTCTGGGGTTTTGTAAACCTGAACGAAAATGCGCGCGACGATGTGCTCGACTGCCTGCGTGAAGCGTTGATCCCCGAGCCTGCCCCCGTTGTGATTGAAGAGCCCGAGCCAGAACCCGCGCCCGAACCGTCCATCACCTTTGAAAAAGCAGACGAGCCGCTGATTGCGCCCGTCGCCGCCGTGCGTATTACGCCGGAAGAACTGTATGAGCCGGAGCCCGCGCCGGTTGTTGCGCAACCCGCTCAGGAACCTGCGCCTGTTGCCGTCACGAAAAAACGTCGCGTTCCCCTGTGGACCCTGCCGGTTGCCGCCGTGATTGTGGCAGCCGTTGCCGCGCCGCTGCTGTGGCCAAAACAGGCCCCTTCGGCAGAGCCCGCTCCGGCACCGGCTCCTGAGCCCGTGGCTATTGCACCGCAGCCGATCAAAGCAGTAGAGCCGCTGGCTATGAATCTCCCCCTGCATCAGGCTGAGGTCGTCGCCAGTAAAGAAAAAGAACCCGCTCCTGCACCTGAAGCCGCACCGGTGGTAATTGTTCCGATCCCGAAAGATGCCATGGTGATGGAAGCCGGTCAGGTGAAAGCCGGGTCGACGCGCTTCCTGAACGGTACCTGGCGCGCGGTTCTCGACGTGAAAGATCCGGTCACCGGCAAGCCGCCGTCAATGCGCTATCAAATCCAGAACAATAAAGGTTTCGCCCGCGTCGTGCACGGCGACAACATTGTCTGCCGCGCGGAGATTTTCTCCGGGCTGCACAGCAATGGCGAGCTGATGATTAAAAGTCGCGGCAATGCTCGCTGCACCGACGGTTCCCGCTACCCGATGCCGGAAATCGCCTGTAAAGCCGGGGCCAGCGATATCGCAGAATGTCGCGCTCGCTACGATGCCAACACCGTCGTCCCACTGACGTTCAAGAAAGCAGGTGCCTGATCCTATGCTGGTAAATCTTTGCGACTATAAACAAAGCGTCACGCTTATTGCCAACAGCGGCGTGCAGTTCCTGGATTTCGGCCTGACGCCGCAGGACACCGCCAGCAACGGGCGCTTCGTTCGTAAAACCGCGAACGGCCCCCTTTTGCGACTCGATTTCGACCTGGTGAACGGGCGCTATACCCTGCCGGGGACGAACGGCGGTCAGCCTGAAGTGGTTAAACCGGAAACCACCATTCCGCTGCATCAGTCCCTTGCCGTGCTGGACGGCGTCTGGCTTCCCGTGCCCTTCCTGCGCTTCAACCCGCCGCGGACCTTTGTGGAAGGACCGGATAACTGGGCGCGCGTTCAGGTACGCAAGCTCGAGAAGCCCGACACGGCAGGCAACTCGCACCGCGTCACTCTCGCGCTCGACAGCCAGATCGCGGAGCATGCCACCTCCGCCCTGTCGCCGGTTGAAAACGATATTCTGAACGGAACCCGCTTTGCGCTGGCGTGGCGCGATAGTGAGGTAGAAAGCTTCCTCGACCAGACCTGGATTGACGGCTGGCTGCGTGAGGCATTTACCCAGTATGCCGACGGCGTTGAAAACCGCTCTGAACGCGACCTGCATCAGGCGATGCGCAGTTTTGAATATCAGGCCCACTGGCTCAATGTACTGACCATGCTCGGTGAACAGCTCACCATTCCGGAAGTGAAATTTGTCACCCACACGCTCAGCACGCCTGCCATTCCGGTCGACCTGATCCTCGACGTGGGCAATACCCACACCTGCGGCGTCATTATCGAAGACCACGGTGATGCAAACGACGGGCTTCGGCAGACCGCCGAGCTGCAGGTTCGTTCGTTAAGCGAGCCGCAGTTCCTGAACGAGCCTCTCTTTACCAGCCGTCTTGAATTCTCCGAAGCGCGTTTTGGCAAACAGCACTTCTCGGTGGAAAGCGGTCGCGAAGATGCGTTTGTCTGGCCGTCGATTGTTCGCGTGGGCGATGAAGCCCGCAAGCTGGCGATGCAGCGCCTGGGAACCGAAGGTAACAGCGGCATCTCCAGCCCGCGCCGCTACCTGTGGGATGAAACGCCTGTCGTGCAGGACTGGCGCTTTAGCCAGATGAACGGCAAAACCCAGCGTGAACCGCTCGCCACGGCGTTTCCGCTGATGAACCTGATGAACGATGACGGTGAGCCGCTGTTTACGCTGCCGCAGGACGAGCGGCTGCCGGTCTTTTCGCCGCAGTACAGCCGCAGCACGCTGATGACGCACATGCTGTGCGAGTTGCTGGCGCAGGCGCTGGGCCAGATCAACAGCGTCGCCACCCGCCTGCGCCTGGGCTTCCCGGCCTCGCCGCGCCAGCTGCGCACCCTGATCCTGACCCTGCCCTCGGCCATGCCGAAGCAGGAGCGCGAGATTTTCCGTCGCCGCATGTTTGAAGCCATTGCCATCGTCTGGAAAGCGATGGGCTGGCACCCGCAGGATGAAGATTTTGCCACCCGCAAGCAGCAGGAAAAAAGCGTGGTGCCGGTTCCTGAGATCCAGATGGAGTGGGATGAAGCCAGCTGCGGTCAGCTGGTCTGGCTGTATAACGAAGCGATTTCCCGTTTTGGCGGCCAGACGGAAGCCTTTTTCGCCTCACTCGCCCGCACGGATCGTGAACCTGAGCCGGGCGTGCAGCCGGGCCGCGCATTACGCGTCGCGTCTATCGACATCGGCGGTGGCACCACGGATATGGCAATAACCCACTACCAGCTTGATGACGGCTCCGGTAATAACGTCAAAATCACCCCGCAACTGCTGTTCCGCGAAGGGTTCAAGGTGGCGGGCGACGATACCCTGCTGGACGTGATTCAGCGCTATGTCCTGCCCGCCCTGCAAACGCAGCTGCAGAAATCCGGCATTGCGGACGCCTCGCTGCTGATGGCGTCGCTGTTCGGCGACTCCGGGCGTATTGATACCCAGGCGGTACTGCGCCAGCAAACGGCGCTTCAGCTCTTTATGCCGATTGGCCACGCCATTCTTTCCGCGTGGGAAGCCAGCGATATTGACGATCCGCTGGCGGGCCTGCATGCCACCTTTGGCGAGCTCCTTGCGCAGAAACCAACCCGCAACGTGATGAACTATCTTCAGCAGGCAATCGATCATGCCCTGCCGGCGGGCTCAGAGGCGTTCGACCTGTTCGCCGTGCCGCTGCACGTGAACTTCCGCGAAATGCAGGATGCAATGCTGGCCGGTCAGTTTACGCTGACCTCGCCGCTTCACGCGGTGTGTGAAGCGATTTCCCATTACAGCTGCGATATTCTGCTCATCACCGGGCGCCCGGGCTGCCTGCCGGGCGTTCAGGCGCTGATTCGGCATCTGCAGCCGGTGCCGGTCAACCGCATCGTCTGGCTGGATAAATATCAGGTTCACGAGTGGTATCCCTTCAGCCAGCAGGGGCGCATAGGCAATCCGAAATCGACCGCCGCGGTGGGGGCCATGCTCTGCAGCCTGGCGCTCGATCTGCGTCTGCCGCGCTTTAACTTTAAGGCCGCGGACATTGGCGCCTATTCCACCGTGCGCTATCTGGGCGTGCTGGATAACACCGTCAATACCCTGCGCGAGGAAAACGTCTGGTATCAGGATATCGATCTCGATAAACCCGGCGCGAAGCTTGACGCCCGTCTGCACTTCCCGCTGCGCGGTAACGTTACCCTCGGCTTCCGCCAGCTGGCGAACGCGCGCTGGCCCGCCACGCCGCTTTATACGCTCAGCATCAACTCGGCTGAACTGGCAAAAGCGATTGCCGGCGACGGCGTGCTGAACGTGCGGCTTAAGCTCTGCGGCGGCAGCAAATCAGAGGGCCCTGAGTCCTTCGAGCTCAGCGATGCCTGGCTGCAGGACGGCACGCCGGTTGCGCCTGACGCGTTAACCTTCAAACTGAATACCCTGGCCGATCGCCGACACAGCGGTAGCCACTACTGGATCGACAGCGGGAGCGTATACCTGAAATGACAGCGACCACGACCACCACTCAGGCCTTAATCGGGTGGATTAATGAGACGCGCCTGACCGCCCCTGTGCTGGATAACGATGCTGATGCCCTGCTTGCTCGCATCAACGCGGCGCAGGCGCGGGAGCAGGCCATTGAACACGCCCTGACCCGCCGGAGCAGCATTGGGCTTTACGGCCATTCTCAGAGCGCCAAAGCGCACCTGCTGCTGTCGCTGTGCGGCAGCGGTAACGGGCGCCTGAACGTGATGCCGGGCCAGCGCACCTTTGACTATTTTTCGCATATTAACCCAGGGCATGCCCTGACCAACATGGCCGTGCGCTTCACCCGAGACACCCCGGAGGTAGCGGATGAGGCGTTTCCGCTGCGTCTGAGCCTGGTCACCGAGGCCGAACTGGTACAGCTGTTTATTGCCCGCACGACGCTGCACCCGCAGATGCGCGCGGTGGATAAGGCGGTCATTGAGACGCGTCTGGAGAAATGGCGCGGCCTTCGCCAGCCGCAGAGCGTGCCCGGCATCACGGCGCAGGATGTGGGTGCGATTTCGCGTTTCTGGCAAAGCACGGTACCCGCCGCGAGACAGCAAATTGATGACGCCCTGTGGCATGAGTTTGCCCAGCTGGTGCCATCGCTCGATCTCAGCACCCGCGCCAGCGTCTGGTCGCTGCTGTGGGGCGAGCAACAGGAGTTAACCCAGCAGTGGCTGAAGCTTGCCCACGTGCTGCATCAGACCAGCCATGCGAGCGAGCTGGCTGCGCCGCTGAGCCTGCTGGTGGACAGCTTTGGTCTGCCTGGTGAAGGGTTCCTGACGCACGGTACCTTAACCCAGCAGGAAACTCAGGAGACGCTGCTTCATCCGCTGAACAACGGTGAAATGCTCAACGCCATCAGCATCCCGGTCGACGTGCTTGCCTTCCTTACCCGCGAGCTGGTCTTGCCGGTTGAGAATGGCGCGCTGGATAACGTTGATATCATTGATATTCCGGTCTTTGAAGACGGCAGTGCCGATCCTCTAGTACAGGCTAAATGCCAGTGGCTGCTTGAACATTACCGCCAGCAGCTCCAGCCGGATGTGCTGGTTATCTGCAACGCGACAGCGCGGCACGAGCAGACGGCCCAAAAAGCAAAAGTGTTAATTAACTGGATTAAAGAGACCCAGCCTGCCGAGGAGTCTGCCCTGCCGGGGCTGGTGTGGGCGATCACCCCGCATGACGCTCGTTTCACTACCCGACAGAATCTCGATGAAGCTGTACAGCATCTGCTGGGCAAGCCAGGCCTGCGCTGGGGAACTCTGCAGGCGCTGGACAGCCACAGCATGCAGCGCGTCATTGAGTGGTTGTCTCAGGCGACGCTCCCGGCACAGCGGCAGAAGCGTCTCGGCACGCTGAAAAACCTGCTACGGCAGGAGATCGCGTCGCTGATGCAAAGCTATCTGGCGCCGCTGGTTGAGGAACCGGGTACACGACGTGCTCAGGCCGAAAACATGGTGCGCACGCTGCAAAGCAGCGCCGCCCGTCACGGCGAACTGCTTGAAGGTCTGCTGCCGCCGCTGAAAGCCTTTGAAACGCTGCTCGCCGTTCAGCAGCCGCGCGAGGAGCAGGTGAACGGGCTGTTCACGGACACCATCGATCTGTTCGCCGATAACGCCCAGGAAAGCGCAGGACGATTCCAGACAAAAGACAAAGCGCGCCTGGCGCACAGAGTATGGATAAATCATCTGCGCCAGTGGAGCCGCAATGAAGCTACCGCCGCCCGTCTTGGTCTGGAGCCCGCGGTGCTGCAGCAAATCGCGGATGTGCTGGTGGTAACCAGCTACCGGCTTAATCTGCCGCAACAGCTTCAGCGCATTGTCGACGCGGATAAAAGCAGCGCGGCGCAGCTGCATGCGGTGATAGGGAATTTCGTTGGCTGGCTGGGTTACGACCAGTCTCCTGCCGCAGAGCGCCCCGCAAGCCGCATTCGCAAAGGTCAGGCAATCTTTGTTACGCCCGTTGTCAGCAGTGCCGCACCGCGCCTGACGCGTCTGGGGGAGCAGCCTGTTCATGCGGCCACCGCGTACGTTTACGACTGGCTGGTTGCCCTCTATAGCCGGGCAATCGAAAACATTGATTATCAGCACCCGCATGATGTTCAGCCTGACGCACGTCGGGCACTGCGGGCTTTAATCCTGTAGCGGCCTTTCTTGCCGGGTAGCGCTGCGCTTACCCGGCCTGTATTCCGCGACGATAATCACGCCGCCATACACTCCGCTAACGCCTGCGCCAGTGCCGATGGGTTTTCCCACGACATGGAGTGCCCCGCCGCAGGGATGATTTTGACCTCAACGCCCTTCAGCTTCAGATTATCCACATCGTCATCCGGCAGTGAGAGCTCACCAAAAATCAACGTCACCGGGCAAGGCAGCGACAGAAATTGCGCTTCCCAGTCCGGCTCAACACCGGCGACCAGGCTTGATGCGCCGCGCCAGACGGCATAGGGTGCATTGCTTTGCAGGCACCCGGCCCAGGCGGTGGTCTCTTTACGGAGCATGGCATTATAGCCCTGTGCCACAAACTGGTGTTCGGTTTGCGCCGCAATAGCGCGGCTAAACATCCCCCCACCGGCGTGAAAATTGGGCTCCGACACCATCAGTCCCTTCACGCACGGTGCCAGCAGCCCCGCCGTTTCTATAGCAATGCTGCCGCCCATGCTGTGACCGTATAACCAGAAGGCATCCAGCTGAAGATGGTCAATCAACTCCGCCACGACGCGCGCCTGTTCAGTCGTTTTATAGCTGTAATGTTCAGGCTTATCGCTGTAACCGCTGCCGGGTAAATCGATGAGAATAGCTCTGCGCCCGCCAAACTGAGGGTCTCGGACGACGCGAGGATATTCATAGGAAGAGGCGCAGCCCAATCCGTGGATAAAGACTACGGGATCGCCAGAGCCGGGCAAATCATGCCAGCGCACGGTGCAACCCGCATGCTGCGAGTAAAAACTGTTCATAAGCACTCCTTTACGATGCACTGTGTATTTATACAGCCATCGTAACTGGAATGCTATGTTCATCTTTCGAAATTGGAAGGATGCTTCAGAAAAGAGAAATCAGCAGCGCAACGGGGAAACTCATCGGCCAGGTCGACCCGACCAGAAACGCGCTAAGCAGGCGGATGCGCTTGCGGTCTTTAGAAAGGAACCAGGTAATTAATGCACAGATGGAAGCCATCACTGCGTAAAAAACCAACATCTTTTGATACAACGTCATTCTGTATACCAGAGCCGAAAAAATAACCGCACGCAATATGCGTCATATGTTGATACAGATCAAGTTTTTTCATTACATAATAACCACTTAAATATTAAGGCTAATAACAACTGAGTATTTTGTCTTACAAACAGGGGGAGCCACCCATTATCTTTATTGATAACATGCAAGTTAAATGCACTTTTTGATAAATTCTCTCTTCCGCAAAGGCGTCTAATAAAGGCAGACATACATGGGAGGCAATATGCTACGCATTCCGCAAAGCTGTATTCATACCCGCTCTACCCCTTTCTGGAATAAAGAAACCGCCCCCGCCGGGATCTTTCAGCGTCATCTCGATACGGGTACCCGTCCGGGCGTTTATCCCCGCCTGTCCGTTATGCAGGGTGCCGTCCGTTACCTGGGTTATGCTGATGAACATGTCCCTGAGCCTGACAGCACACTGATTATCAGGGCCGGCCACTTCGGTGTTTTTCCCCCTGAGAAATGGCATCACATCGAGGTGATGAGCGACGACACGGTGTTCAATATTGAATTTTTCGTCGAACCAGAGGTGTTGAAGTCGCTTTGAGCGGCTTTTATTTACGAGGTAACCCTTATGCTACGTATCCCTGAGAATTTTGTTCATACCCGCTCCACGCCATTCTGGAACAAAGACACCGCGCCAAAAGCGCTTTTCACCCACCATAATACGAAAGCCAGCGTATATGGCCGTTTGTCGGTGATGCAGGGTGCGGTGCGCTATTTTGGTTTCCCGAACGCTGACGCGACCGAACCGGATCTGGAGCTGGTGATTGAAGCCGGATCGTTTGGCATCTCACCGCCAGAGAAATGGCACCGCATCGAGCTATTGACCGACGATACCTATTTCAATATCGACTTTTTTGCCGATCCTGCTGTTACGCTTCAGGGTGCAGGCATCGGCAAAGTGGTCAATACACATAAGGAGTAACCGCGTGGGTAAAGCAACGTACACAGTGACCGTGACCAACAACAGCAACGGCGTCTCGGTGGATTATGAAACAGAGGCCCCCATGGAGTTGCTCATCCCCGACGTCGCCGCAGACGTGGTAAAAGATCTGGTGAATACCGTCCGCGCTTACGACACGGAAAATGAGCACGAGGTGTGTGGCTGGTAAAGCAAACGCCCGGCGATGCAGACCGCCGGGCATGATTTTCTAGTGTTTAATCATCACATGCCGGACAACCGTATAATCCTCAAGCCCGTACACCGACATATCCTTTCCATAGCCAGACAATTTCATGCCGCCGTGCGGCATTTCGCTCACCAGCATAAAGTGGGTATTGACCCAGGTGCAGCCGTACTGCAGGCGCGCGCTCAGGCGATGGGCGCGGCCCACGTCTTTCGTCCAGACCGATGACGCCAGGCCGTATTGCGAATCGTTCGCCCAGGCCAGGACCTGCGCTTCATCGTCGAATTCGGTGACGCTCACCACCGGTCCAAACACTTCGCGCTGAACGATGGCATCCTCCTGTTTCGCCCCGGCCAGCAACGTTGGCTGGAAGTAGTAGCCCGCCCCCTCTTTTTTGCTCCCGCCCGTCACCACGCGGATATGGCCGAGGGCTTTCGCCTCGTCAACCGCCTGACAGACGCGTGAAAGATGGGCAGCCGAGCTGAGCGGACCGAGTTCAGTAGACTCATCCTCCGGGGCACCCATTTTGAGGCTGGCGACCGCGGCACCGAGCTTTTCCACCAGCCGGGTATAGATCCCCTTCTGGGCATAGATACGGCAGGCCGCCGTACAGTCCTGCCCGGCATTGTAGAAACCAAACGTCCGCACGCCTTCTACAACCGCATCCAGGTCGGCGTCATCGAACACGATAACCGGCGCTTTACCGCCCAGCTCCATGTGGGTGCGCTTAATGGAGGACGCCGTGTGGCCGATGATATGCTCCCCGGTGGCAATCGAACCGGTCAGCGACACCATGCGCACTTTTTCATGTCCGGTGAGCGGGTCGCCCACCGTTTTTCCACGGCCAAACAGCACGTTGAGAACGCCAGCCGGGAAGATATCTTTCGCCAGCTCCGCCAGCTTTAACGCCGTTAGCGGCGTGATTTCAGACGGCTTGATGACCACACAGTTACCGGCCGCCAGCGCAGGCGCCAGCTTCCATGCCGCCATCATCAGCGGGTAATTCCACGGCGCGATAGAGGCAACCACGCCCACCGGGTCGCGGCGGATCATCGACGTGTGGTCGTCAAGGTACTCACCCGCGGCCAGCCCGTTCAGGCAGCGGGCCGCCCCGGCAAAGAAACGGAAAACGTCGACCACTGCGGGAATTTCATCGCCCAGCGCACAGTGCAGCGGCTTGCCGCAGTTGAGGGATTCGAGCCGGGCAAACTCTTCGCCATGCGCTTCAATCGCATCCGCGAGCTTCAGCAGGCACTCGGCGCGCGTTTTCGGTGTCGTTTGTCCCCACTCAGCAAAAGCACGGTCGGCGGCCTGAACCGCTGCGTCGACCTGTGCCGCTGACGCTTCAGCAATCTCCAGCAGCACCTCTCCGGTGGCCGGGTTATAGACAGGCTGTTTCTCTCCCTCTCCGGCAACCAGTTCACCCTTTATCAGCAGATGTGTTTGCATAGCATTGTCCTGTTCAAATCAATGTTATTTCCCGCCGCCGGCGATGTTCTCGCCGTCGCGGGTTAGCCACCAGGCTCCCAGAATGGGGATGGTTGTTACCAGCATCACCAGCAGTGCAACGACGTTGGTGACCGGCACGTCGCGCGGACGGCCTAGCTGATTGAGCAACCACAGCGGTAACGTGCGTTCGTGTCCCGCCGTAAAGGTTGTGACGATAATTTCGTCAAACGACAGGGCAAACGCCAGCATTCCCCCGGCCAGCAGCGCGGAGCCCAGGTTGGGCAGCACCACATAGCGGAAGGTTTGCCATCCGTCGGCCCCGAGATCCATCGACGCTTCCACCAGACTCCAGGAGGTGCGTCTGAACCGGGCAATCACGTTATTGAAGACCACCACCACGCAGAACGTGGCATGCCCAACCACGATGGTGAAAAACCCCGGCTCAAGGTTGATTGTTTTGAACGCTGTCAGCAGCGCCAGACCGGTGATGATCCCCGGCAACGCAATCGGCAGCAGCAGCAATAGCGAGATCGCGTTCTTGCCAAAAAACTCGCTTCGCCAGAGCGCCGCTGCAGCAAGCGTGCCAAGCACAAGGGCTATCGCGGTGGATAGCGCGGCAATTTGAAGTGACAACGTCACCGATTCAATGATATCGCCGCGCCCCGCCGCCGCAGTAAACCACTTCAGCGTCAGCCCCTGAGGCGGAAAGCTGTAGGCAGCATCTTCGGTATTAAAGGCATAGACTGCGATAATCAGCAGCGGGAAGTGCAGGAAGATGACGCCTCCCCACGCTGCCACTTTCAGGAACAGCGGTGCGCGTTCAGAGTGCATCGAATGCTCCCAGACGCTTCACGAACGCCAGATAGAGTGAAATCAGCACGATGGGAACCAGCGTGAACGCGGCGGCCATGGGCATATTGCCGATCGCCCCCTGCTGGGAGTAGACCATGTTACCGATGAAAAACCCCGGCGGCCCGACCAGCTGCGGTACGATGAAATCCCCCAGCGTCAGGGAAAAGGTGAAGATTGAGCCCGCGGCAATACCCGGGATAGCCAGCGGCAGAACGACATAGCGGAAGGTCTGGCGCGGGCGCGCGCCGAGATCGGCTGAGGCCTGCAGCAGCGAAGCCGGCAGACGTTCCAGCGCCGCCTGAACGGGCAGGATCATAAACGGCAGCCAGATATAGACGAAGACCAGAAACCGCCCCAGCCCGGAGGTGGATAAGGTGTTGCCGCCTACCGCGGGTAGCGTAAGGATCGAGGTCAGGAGCGGCTCCAGCCCCAGGTGGTTGAGGAACCATTGAGCCACGCCGTCCTTCGCCAGCAGCAGCGTCCAGGCGTAGGCTTTGACGATGTAGCTCGCCCACATTGGCAGCATCACGGCGATATAGAAAAACGCTTTCCACTTGCCGCGGGTGTATCGCGCCATATACCAGGCCATCGGGAACGCCAGAATTGCGCTGGCAATCGTCACCGCAATCGCCATCGTTAACGTGCGCAGGATGATGTCGTAGTTTGCCGGATTGAAGAGCGCCAGTATGTTCGCCAGGGTCAGATCCGGCGTGACCGCCATGGTGAAATCGTCAAAGGTGTAAAAACCCTGCCACAAAAGGGTCAGCAGCGATCCTAAATAAACGATGCCAAACCACATCAGCGGTGCAAGCAGAAGCAGGAACAGTCCGAGTGACGGTTTACGCCAGAACAGTGACGTAATGCGGCTTATGCGGCCGCGCGGGGCGGGAGGGTGCGCGACACTCATAGCCATTTCACCTCTCCTCCTGCAGGCGAATCATCGCCTCGCGCGACCACGACGCCGTGACGGCCTGCCCCGGCGCAATGCCGCTTAGCGGCGAGAAATCGCTAAGATTGGCCTGGCTCACCAGCAGTTTGGCACCGTCGGCGAGCCTGAGCTCAAGGCGCGTGGCAGCCCCCTGATACTGAACGGCCTGGACGACGCCCTGCACCTGAACCTCACCCCCCTCATTCAGGCGGATATGTTCCGGACGCAGGGAATAGCTGCCCTCCATGCCGCAGATTTTATGTGCCAGGCCTGCATCGAAGACGTTAGAGGTGCCGACAAAACCGGCGACAAACGGCGTGCGCGGGCGCATGTAGAGATCGCGCGGGGTATCGACCTGCTCGATGCGCCCATTATTGAACACCGCCACCCGGTCCGACATGGAGAGGGCTTCACCCTGATCGTGGGTGACGAAAATAAAGGTGATGCCGAGTTCCTGCTGAAGTTTCTTCAGCTCGAACTGCATCTGTTCCCGCAGCTTGAGATCGAGCGCGCCTAACGGCTCGTCGAGCAGCAGGACGCGCGGTTCATTCACCAGCGCCCGCGCGATGGCCACACGCTGGCGCTGGCCTCCGGAAAGCTCCGAAGGCTTGCGGGCGACGGCAAAGCTTAAGCCCACTTTTTCCAGCGCGTCGCGAGCCTGCGCATAGCGTTTTTTCTTGTCGACGCCTTTCACCATCAGCCCGTAGGCGACGTTATCGAGGATCGACATATGCGGGAACAGCGCGTAATCCTGAAAGACGGTGTTCACGTCCCGCTCCCACGGCGGCAGCGCGCTCGCCTCTTTGCCAAAGATAGATATCGTGCCGCCTGACAGCTGCTCAAAGCCGGCAATCAGACGCAGGCAGGTGGTTTTGCCGGAGCCCGAAGGCCCCAGCATGGAGAAGAATTCTCCGTCACGAACGGCAATGGTGACCCCATCCACCGCCCGCACGTCACCGTACAGACGGGAAACGTCATTAAACTCTACCGCGTACGTCATGTTCTGCTCCCGGATGATTAACGACCACCCATGATGGCGATGTAATCCTGCGTCCAGCGGCTGTAAGGCACATATTTTCCGCCTTCTGCGATGGGGGTTTTCCAGAACATGATTTTGTCAAAATAGTTATAGCCGTTGGTTTCACAGCCCTTGTCACCCAGCAGCGTGCTGGCCTTACACCCTTCAGGCACGACGGGCAGCGAGCCAAACCATGCCGCCAGATCGCCCTGCACTTTCGGCGTGAGCGACCAGTTCATCCACTTGTAGGCGCACATCGGGTGTTTTGCCTGCGCATGCAGCATGGTGGTATCCGCCCAGCCGGTCACCCCCTCTTTCGGGAAGACGGTGGCAACGGGCTGGTTCTCGCCCTTCAGGGCATTCGCCTGATACGGCCAGGCGCTGGAGGCCACGACGCCTTCATTTTTGAAGTCGCTCATCTGGACGGTGGTGTCATGCCAGTAGCGGTGGATCAGGGCATGCTGGTCGCGAAGTACCTTGAGCACGGCGGCATACTGTTCTTCAGTGAGCTGATACGGGTCGCTAATACCCAGCTGCGGCTGCGTGGCTTTGACGAACAGCGCCGCATCGGCGATATAAATCGGGCCGTCGTATGCCTGCACGCGTCCCTGATTGGTTTTGCCGTCCGGCAGATTCTGCTTCGTAAAGACCACGCTCCAGCTGTCCGGCGGCGTCGGGAAGGTTTTGGTGTTGTACATCAGCAGGTTTGGCCCCCACTGGTACGGCGTGCCGTAGACCTTGCCGCCCACGTTAAACCACTCCCCCTTCACGATGCGCGGGTCAAGGGTTTTCCAGTTGGGGATCAGTTCCGGGTTAATCGGCTGAACGCGTTTTCCCATAATCAGGCGGAGCGAGGCATCACCTGACGCGGTGACAAGGTCGTAACCTCCCTTCGCCATCAGGCTGACCATTTCATCGGACGTGGCCGCCGTTTTAACGTTGACCGCGCAGCCGGTCTCTTTTTCAAACTGGGTAACCCAGTCATAATTTTTATCCGTCTGTCCGCGTTCGATGTACCCCGGCCAGGCGATAATATCCAGTCGGCCTTCACCGTCGCCAATGGCCTTTGGTGGTTCTGCGGCTTGCGCGGTCATGATAGTCATGCCGAGCGCGCACAGGCTGCTGCGGGCAAATTTTTTGCTCATAAGAGTTACTCCTGTCGCAATGAAATTTAGCGGCAGCCGTGCCGTAAAAATATCTCCCTTATTAAACGTAGACCGCGCAAATGCGCCGCACCGTTCGGCTTAAGGAAATTTCATCAAGGTGTGACCGAGGACGCATTCCCCGCTAACTGGATTATAGACAAGGAGTTAGCCGCGAAAGCCGGTATGCAGATTTCATATGATACGGCACCGCAAAATATTTGCCGTGCCGTCGTCAGGATAAGAAATGATTATTTAAATAAAGGGGAAAAGTTATTCCATCATTGTGCTAATTAATTTACCTAACTGAATGACCGCCTGCTCTTCCCGCTCGCCCCACGCCCAGGACGTATTAAACCGGAAGAACGGCGTCCACGCGTCAGAGGTGGAAAACATCTTTCCTGGCGCAATGCTGATATGGTGCGTTAAGGCCTTTTCGCTCAGCAGCCCCGCGTCCAGCTGCGCAGGCAGCTCCAGCCATAAAAAGTAGCCGCTTTCGCTGTGATGGATTTTGACGCCAGCGGGCATATGGCGCAGAAGCGACTGCCACGCCTGTTGTTTTCGCTCGGCGAGGGTTCGTCGCAGGCGGCGCAGATGGGCGTCGTAGCGTTTTGTCGCCAGGTAGTCCACCAGCGCCAGCTGCATGGGGGAACTGGTTGAAAGCGTGCTCATCAGCTGCAGCTGCTGAATGCGGCGCGCGTGTTTTCCTGCCGCCACCCAGCCGATGCGAAACCCCGCCACCAGGCATTTTGAAAAGGAAGAGCAGTGAAGCGTCATATCTACCCGATCCCAGGCTTTGGCCGGAAGCGGTTTTTCGCGACCAAAATAGAGCTCGCTGTAGACATCGTCCTCGATCAAAGTGACGTTGTGTTCCGTCAGGAGCGCGACCAGACGCGCTTTTTTTTCCGCACTCAGCGTAAAGCCAAGCGGGTTTTGGCCGTTGGTCATGAGCCAGCAGGCTTTTACGGGGTAGTCGTTCAGCGCCTGCTCCAGCGCATTCAGATCGATACCCTCCCGGACGTCTGTGGCGACCGACAGCGCTTTTAGCTTCAGACGCTCCAGCGCCTGCAGCGCGCCGTAAAAACACGGGTTTTCAACAATCACCCAGTCTCCTGGCTCCGTCACCGCCTGCAAACTCAGGTTGAGGGCCTCAAGGGCGCCTGCGGTAATGACGATCTCGTCCGGCGAGATGTTCATCCCCTGCTGCGCATAACGGCGCGCAATGGCGTGACGGAGTTCAGCGTTACCGGGCGGCAGGTTCTCAATCACACTCATTGCGGTAGCGGTTTTACTGACGTTTGCCAGCGAGCGGTTGAGCTGATGAAGCGGAAAAAGCCGGGGGTCGGGAAACGCGGAGGCGAAAGGAACAACGGACGGATCGCGGCTGGCCTGTAAGACCTCGAAGATATAGGTGTTGATATCTACCGCTTCATCACGCATTACCTGGGCAGGCGGCGCAGGCTGTTGTGCGGTCGGGCGCGAGGCAACGTAATAGCCCGACTGCGGCCTGGCGACAATGCGCCCCTGACTTTCCAGCATCTGATACGCGTGGCCAACGGTCATAAAGCTCATGCCGCTGCTTGCCACCTGCTCTCGCAGGGAAGGCAGCTTATCGCCTGGCAGCCAAACGCCAAGCTCAATCTGCGAGATAATTTGTTGCGCCAGACGCTGGTATTTTTTCATCAGATTCTCCTTATTGCCGACAGTGTATATCAGCAGGAGAAAAAGAGAAGATTTTGCTAACTGTTATAGTTTAAGTAAAAATTACTTACGGTACTCGGTAACGTGGCTTTGCGCCTGACGCGCAGCGGCCAGGTGATCGAGCGTGATCATTGACGATTTGCAAAAGATGCATTTCGCACCGAGCGGGTTTTTCTCAGATACATCAAAGACTGAGGTACGGTACTGCGAGCTATGACAGCATGGGCAGCGGAAATGGATATAAGAAGTCATAGAATTCTCCTGTGAACGTAAAAACGTAAATTACTCATGAGCCGATCAGGCAATAATGGTTTTAAACAAAACTAATCGGAATGTAGATAAAGACCCAAGAGAGGCTGCGGAGAGGCACAACGTGATGAGAACTGCTTTATGAAACTACGTCAGATATTTTTTTGGACTCAAAACCAGAAGACCATTAACGCACGGCGATGACGACAAAGCAAGCGGTTTAATGCCTAAAATTCATAAAAATAGTGTTTTTATTCCTCGTTGGCGAGGTATATCTGATAGCTAAAGCATGCGTTTTATGCCAACTGTTATGGTTAAAAATCACTTTTCTGCGTCTGAAAGTCCGAACGTTGCCCCTATAGCATAACAGTACACCGTTTGACATTGAGGCTGTGCATGTTTGGTTTAGATGCTTTTCACCTTGCGCGGATACAGTTTGCCTTTACCGTATCCTTTCACATTATTTTCCCGGCCATCACTATCGGCCTGGCCAGCTATCTGGCCGTGCTCGAAGGGCTGTGGCTGAAAACAAAAAATCCTGTCTGGCGCTCGCTGTACCATTTCTGGTCGAAGATTTTTGCCGTCAACTTTGGCATGGGCGTGGTCTCCGGGCTGGTGATGGCCTACCAGTTTGGCACCAACTGGAGCGGCTTTTCGCAGTTTGCAGGCAGCATTACCGGCCCGCTGCTGACCTATGAAGTGCTTACCGCCTTCTTCCTCGAAGCCGGGTTCCTCGGCGTGATGCTGTTCGGCTGGAATAAAGTGGGGCCAGGGCTGCACTTCTTCTCCACCTGCATGGTGGCGCTGGGCACCATTATCTCAACCTTCTGGATCCTCTCCTCGAACAGCTGGATGCAGACCCCGCAAGGCTACGAGATCGTCAACGGACAGGTGGTACCGGTGGACTGGTTCGCCGTGGTATTTAACCCCTCCTTCCCCTACCGCCTGCTGCATATGTCGATTGCGGCATTCCTGAGTAGCGCCCTGTTTGTCGGTGCATCCGCGGCATGGCATCTGCTGCGCGGGAATAATACCCCTGCCATTCGGGCGATGTTTTCGATGGCGCTGTGGATGACGCTGATTGTTGCCCCCATCCAGGCCCTGGTTGGCGATATGCACGGGTTGAACACCTTAAAGCATCAGCCGGCCAAGATTGCCGCTATTGAAGGCCATTGGGAAAATCCGCCGGGCGAGCCTACCCCACTGCTGCTGTTTGGCTGGCCTGACATGGAGCAGGAACGCACCCGCTTTGGAGTGGCGATCCCGGCTCTGGGTAGCCTCATACTGACGCACAGCCTGGATAAACAGGTCCCTGCGCTAAAAGAGTTTCCAAAGGAAGACCGTCCTAATTCCACCATCGTCTTCTGGTCGTTCCGCATTATGGCGGGTTTAGGGATGCTGATGCTGCTGCTTGGAGTAGTGGCGCTTTGGCTGCGTTATAAAAAGCGGGTTTATTCTTCGCGTCCGTTCCTGTGGTTTGCGCTGCTGATGGGGCCATCCGGGCTGATTGCCATTCTGGCCGGATGGGTCACCACCGAAGTCGGCCGCCAGCCGTGGGTGGTCTACGGACTCCAGCGAACGAAGGATGCGGTTTCAGCCCATGGTGACCTGCATATGAGCGTGAGCCTGCTGGCCTTCTTCGTCGTCTATACCTCGGTATTCGGCGTGGGCTACAGCTATATGGTGCGCCTCATCCGAAAAGGCCCGCAGCCGCATGAATCGTTCGCCACCGAGTCCGATGGACGCCCGGCGCGCCCGCTTTCTGCCGTCACAGCTGAACATAAGGAGCAGCCATAATGGGTATCGATCTTTCCATTATCTGGTTTGTCATCATCGTCTTTGCCACGCTGATGTATATCGTCATGGACGGGTTTGATCTGGGAATCGGTATTCTGTTCCCGGCAACACAAAACGCCGACGATCGCGACGTGATGGTCAACAGCGTCGCACCGGTCTGGGACGGCAATGAGACCTGGTTGGTGCTGGGTGGTGCCGCCCTGTTCGGTGCATTCCCACTGGCCTATGCGGTGATTATTGATGCTCTGACCATTCCGCTGACGTTAATGCTGATCGGACTTATATTCCGCGGCGTGGCGTTTGAATTTCGCTTTAAAGCCACCCCGGCCCACCGTCCTTTCTGGGATAAGGCGTTTATTGGCGGTTCCGTTCTGGCGACCTTTACCCAGGGCGTGACGGTAGGCGCCGTCATTAACGGCTTTAGCGTCGCTGGCAGAACGTATACCGGTGGACCGTTTGACTGGTTTACCGCGTTTAACCTGTTCTGCGGCGCGGGTCTGGTGGTGGCCTACGCGCTGTTAGGCTCAACCTGGCTGGTGATGAAAAGCGAAAATGCGCTGCAGCAGCGGATGCGTGAGGTGTCGAAAACGCTGTTAATCGTGCTGCTGGCGTTTATCGCAGCGATCAGCCTCTGGACGCCGCTGGCGCACCCGGCCATCGCGGCGCGCTGGTTTACGCTGCCGAATCTGTTTTATCTGCTGCCAGTCCCTGCCCTGGTCGTCATGTTTAGCTTCTACCAGTGGCGCTGCCTGAGTAATCCTGACAGCCATGCTCGGCCGTTTATTCTGACGCTGGGGCTAATATTTCTCGGCTTTAGCGGGCTTGGTATCAGCATCTGGCCGCATATCATACCGCCGTCGATCACCCTGTGGCAGGCCGCCGCGCCGACGCAAAGCCAGGGCTTTATGCTGGTGGGCGCGCTGTTGATCATTCCCGTTATTCTGGTCTACACCTTCTGGAGCTACTACGTATTTCGCGGCAAAGTTCAGCCTGGGGAGGGTTATCACTGATGCAACAACCTGTCTGGAAAAGATTGCTGTGGCTGGCCATTATCTGGGGCGGCAGCGTTCTTGCGCTGGCAGCAGTCAGCATGCTCTTTCGCATGCTGATGACGGCTGCCGGGTTTAAATCGCATTAAACTTCATTCCGGGCAGCCCTGCGCTGCCCGGCACCACCCCGCACTTTCAGATAAACCCCATTAACGCACCGCAGAGTATTGTTACACTGGTAAAAGATTCACAGAATTTATTATTTGAGAAGAAAATGAAAAAGCTCATCGCGTTAAGTGTTATCAGCCTTGTCCTCAGCGGCTGCGTTAATCCGGGCAAAGCATCCGTTCAGCCGGATCAGCTGAAGAGCCACCGTTTTGTTCTGGAAAACGTGGACGGCAAATCCGTGAAGGGCATTACAACGCAGCCTGAGATCGCTTTTAACGCGCTTCCCGACATTAGCCTCATTGATAACATTAGCGTTTCGGGCCAGATGTGTAACCGCTTCAACGGGCAGGGAAAGCTGTCCGAAGGTGAGCTGAAAGTGAAAACGCTGGCGATGACCCGCAAACTTTGTACCGAACCACAGCTTAACGAGCTGGATCAGGCCATCGGCGACATGCTGCGCAAAGGGGCGCAGGTCGACCTGACTGAAGACCAGCTGACGCTGGCGACGGCCGATAAGACGCTGATGTTTAAGCGAGCAGAATAATCAGTAGCTACCGCAGCTTCCAACGGCAAGCGACTGTTCACTGCAGCGTTTGCCGTTTGGCAAGGCGCACATCCCAATAGCCGAACCATCAAGCTGGCGGGCAACAGACAGCGAGCCGCCAATCATGGCGCAGTTGGCCTGGCCTGAACTGGACATTGCCGCTTTCATTCCCGGCGCCACATGGGCCGCCGTGGCCTGCTGCACAGGTTCACTGCTACATGCCGACAACAATAACGCGGCACACCCTACCCAAAATGCTGAACGCATGCTCTCTTCCCCGTAATTAGTGCGAAACCTAAGCATAATAGGCATCACATCCCGTGTCGTCGAGAGTGGAAGTGCGTATTTATGCGCCGCTGAAACAATTTCTCGCAATTTTTTCGCCCTAAGTTTGATCTAACCATTGATGGTGGGAATACCGAGGACACAAAAGCGAAAATCGTAAACCCCCCTGTTTGCTAGACTACACAGATAATATTCAGGGTTTGTCGCCTTATGACAGTCCCCTATTTTTTGCGCAATGTAAGGGTGTCGTCTTATGCAAACTATTGACGGTAATGGTGCAGTTGCCTCAGTCGCGTTTCGCACCAGTGAAGTTATCGCCATTTATCCGATCACGCCAAGTTCAACTATGGCCGAGCAGGCGGATGCCTGGGCGGGAAACGGGTTAAAAAACGTCTGGGGAGATGTCCCGAGAGTGGTTGAAATGCAGTCTGAAGCGGGTGCGATTGCTACGGTCCACGGTGCGCTGCAGACTGGCGCGCTTTCCACGTCGTTCACCTCCTCTCAGGGATTGCTGTTGATGATCCCAACGCTGTACAAACTCGCGGGACAACTGACCCCCTTCGTCCTGCACGTCGCGGCGCGTACCGTGGCCACCCACGCACTCTCAATTTTTGGCGATCACTCGGACGTGATGGCCGTGCGCCAGACCGGATGCGCGATGCTGTGTGCCAGCAGCGTTCAGGAAGCGCAGGACTTTGCCTTAATTTCGCATATCGCCACGCTCAAAAGTCGCGTGCCGTTTATTCACTTCTTTGATGGTTTCCGCACCTCTCACGAAATCAACAAAATCGTCCCGCTGGCTGACGAGACTATCCTGGATCTGCTGCCACAGGCGGAAATCGACGCGCATCGCGCCCGCGCCCTTAACCCGGAACATCCGGTAATTCGCGGGACATCGGCAAACCCGGATACTTATTTCCAGTCACGCGAGGCCACAAACCCGTGGTACAACGCGGTTTATGACCACGTCGAGCAGGCAATGAATGACTTTGCCGCCGCAACCGGACGCGAGTACAAGCCGTTCGAATACTACGGCCATCCGCAGGCCGAGCGCGTGATTGTGCTGATGGGATCTGCTATCGGCACCTGTGAAGAAGTCGTTGACGAGCTGCTGACCCGCGGCGAAAAGGTCGGCGTGCTTAAAGTGCGTCTTTACCGCCCGTTCTCGGCTAAACATCTGCTCTCTGCCCTGCCGGAAAGCTCGCGTACCGTGGCGGTGCTCGATCGAACCAAAGAGCCGGGCGCACACGCGGAACCGCTGTATCTTGACGTGATGACCGCTCTCGCTGAAGCCTTTAATAACGGCGAACGTGAAACGCTACCGCGCGTTATCGGCGGTCGCTATGGCCTGTCTTCCAAAGAGTTTGGCCCGGACTGCGTGCTGGCCGTGTTTAACGAGCTAAGGGAAGCGAAACCCAAGCCGCGTTTCACGGTCGGTATTTATGATGACGTAACGAATCTTTCCCTGCCTTTACCGGAAAATACCCTGCCTGCGACGGCCAAACTTGAAGCGCTGTTCTACGGCCTGGGCAGCGACGGCAGCGTCTCGGCCACCAAAAACAACATCAAGATCATCGGCAATTCAACCCCGTGGTACGCTCAGGGTTACTTCGTCTACGACTCCAAAAAAGCCGGCGGTCTGACCGTTTCTCACCTGCGCGTCAGCGAGCAGCCCATCCGCTCGGCCTACCTTATTTCTCAGGCCGACTTTGTTGGCTGCCATCAGCTGCAGTTTATCGACAAGTACCAGATGGCTGAGCGCCTGAAGCCCGGCGGTATTTTCCTCCTCAATACGCCATACAATGCGGATGAGGTCTGGGCACGCCTGCCGCAGGAAGTACAGACGGTGCTGAATCAGAAAAAAGCCCGATTCTATGTGGTTAACGCGGCGAAAATTGCCCGCGAATGTGGCCTGGCCGCGCGTATTAATACCGTCATGCAAATGGCCTTCTTCCATCTGACCAATATCCTGCCGGGCGACAGCGCGCTGGTGGAACTTCAGGGCGCCATCGGCAAAAGCTACAGCAGCAAGGGGCCGGAGCTGGTAGAGCGAAACTGGCAGGCGCTGGCGCTGGCGCGCGAGTCCCTGTTCGAGGTGCCGCTGCAGCCGGTCAATGACGCCAGCCCGAATCGCCCTCCGGTGGTCTCGGATGCCGCACCTGATTTCGTGAAGACCGTCACGGCCGCCATGCTGGCCGGGCTGGGTGACGCCCTGCCCGTCTCTGCGCTGCCGCCGGACGGAACCTGGCCGATGGGCACCACCCGCTGGGAAAAACGCAACATCGCCGAAGCGATCCCCATCTGGAAAGAAGAACTCTGTACCCAGTGTAACCACTGCGTCGCGGCCTGCCCGCACTCGGCCATTCGCGCCAAAGTGGTGTCACCGGAAGCAATGGAAGAGGCCCCGGCCAGCCTGCACTCTCTGGATGTAAAATCCCGCGACATGCGCGGCCAGAAATACGTTCTGCAGGTCGCACCGGAAGACTGCACCGGGTGTAACCTGTGCGTTGAGGTCTGCCCGGCGAAGGACAGGCAGAACCCGGACATCAAAGCCATCAATATGATGTCGCGCCTTGAACACGTTGAAGAAGAAAAAGTGAATTATGATTTCTTCCTGAACCTGCCGGAAATCGATCGCAGCAAGCTGGAACGCATTGATATTCGTACCTCGCAGCTGATCACGCCGCTGTTCGAGTACTCCGGCGCATGCTCCGGCTGCGGTGAAACGCCGTACATTAAGCTGCTTACCCAGCTGTACGGTGACAGGATGCTGATTGCCAACGCCACCGGCTGCTCGTCTATCTATGGCGGTAACCTGCCCTCCACGCCGTACACCACCGATGCGAATGGGCGCGGTCCGGCATGGGCAAACTCGTTATTCGAGGATAACGCCGAATTTGGCCTGGGCTTCCGACTCACCGTTGACCAGCACCGCGCGCGTGTGATGCGCCTGCTTGAACAATTTGCCGATAAGATCCCGGCTGAACTTAACGCGGCGCTACACGCAGAAGCCACGCCAGAGATTCGTCGCGAGCAGGTAGCTGCACTTCGCAGCGCACTCAAGGGAATTGACGGCGCTGAACAGCTTCTGACCGACGCGGACGCGCTGGTCGAAAAATCGATCTGGCTGATTGGCGGTGACGGCTGGGCTTACGACATCGGCTTTGGCGGGCTGGATCATGTATTAAGCCTGACCGAAAACGTCAACATTCTGGTTCTGGATACGCAATGTTATTCCAATACCGGTGGGCAGGCATCGAAAGCCACGCCGCTGGGCGCCGTCACGAAATTTGGTGAACACGGTAAACGCAAGGCACGTAAGGATCTCGGCGTGAGCATGATGATGTACGGCCACGTTTACGTCGCGCAAATCTCGCTGGGGGCGCAGCTTAACCAGACGGTGAAAGCCATTCAGGAGGCTGAAGCGTATCCGGGGCCGTCGCTGATCATTGCCTACAGCCCGTGCGAAGAGCATGGCTACGACCTGGCCCTAAGCCACGATCAGATGCGTCAGCTGACGGCCACCGGCTTCTGGCCGCTCTACCGGTTCGATCCGCGCCGTGCGGACGAGGGCAAATTACCGCTGGCGCTAGATTCACGTCCGCCGTCAGATGCCCTGGCAGAGACGCTGATGCAGGAACAGCGCTTCCGCCGTCTGAATGCGCAACAGCCTGAGGTGGCAGAACAGCTCTGGAAAGACGCCGCCGAAGATCTGCAAAAACGGTATGACTTCCTGGCACAAATGGCGGGTAAAGCCGAAAAATCAACCAGCGACTAACTCCACTGCCCGGCTTGTCCGGGCATTTTTTTGCCATAAAAAAAGCCCGATGTCTTCACACCGGGCTAATCCAGATAATTAATGAATCTCTCTTTAGTTTCCCAAATGACATTCACGATAATTATGGATAAATAATCTTAAAGGCATATAACGCCGCAGAGATTACCTGATTTAATCACCAATTAATAATTTTTATTTAATATGAATCATTTTCAATCATTCACCACAACAATGATCATTTCCGCGGATTTATTCTTTTGAGATTTTACTCAATTAGTAACAATTATATTTTATTACTCTTTCGCAGGAGTGATTTAGCATGGGACAACTTTCGGTTTCAGAAAGTTCAACAGGTAATCAAATAAAAACAACTGCAAAGGAATATCACGATGCAAAGAAAAGTACTGGCTCTGATGATTCCAGCTCTGTTAATGGCTGGCGCCGCGCATGCGGCAGAAATTTATAATAAAGACGGCAACAAATTAGATCTGTACGGAAAAGTTGATGGTCTGCACTATTTCTCCGACGATGCCTCTAAAGACGGCGATCAAACCTACATGCGTCTGGGTTTCAAAGGTGAAACGCAGATTAACGACATGATGACCGGCTACGCGCAGTGGGAATATAACATTCAGGCGAATAACACCGAAGGATCTGATAATCAGTCCTGGACGCGTCTGGCCTTCGCGGGTGTCAAAGTGGGTGACTACGGTTCCTTCGATTATGGTCGTAACTATGGCGTGCTGTACGACGTGGAAGGCTGGACCGATATGCTGCCTGAGTTCGGTGGCGACTCTTACACCTATGCGGATAACTTTATGACCGGCCGCGCCAACGGCGTGGCAACCTACCGCAACACTGACTTCTATGGTCTGGTGCAGGGTCTGAACTTCGCGCTGCAGTATCAGGGCAACAATGAAGATGCCAGCAACAATCAGGAAGGCACCAACAACGGCCGCGACATGCGTTATGAGAATGGTGACGGCTTCGGTATTTCAACCACCTATGATTTCGGCATGGGGTTCAGTGCCGGTGCCGCCTACGCCTCATCTGACCGTACAAATGACCAGGTAAGCGCAGGTACTGGCGCTGCATCTCAATATGCGGGTGGTGATAAAGCGGATGCCTGGACTGCTGGCCTCAAATATGACGCAAATAATATCTACCTGGCGGCGATGTATTCTGAAACCCGTAATATGACGCCGTACGGTTCTGGTGATAGTAAATCAGGCGGCGGTATTGCCAACAAAACTCAGAACTTCGAAGTGACCGCACAGTACCAGTTCGATTTCGGTCTGCGTCCGGCCATTTCTTACCTGCAGTCTAAAGGGAAAGACCTGGGCAACGGTCAGGGCGATCAGGACCTGGTTAAATATGCGGACGTAGGCGCGACCTACTATTTCAACAAGAACATGTCTACCTACGTTGATTATAAAATCAACCTGCTGGATGAAGATGACAGCTTCTACAAAAACAACGGTATCAGCACCGACGATGTCGTTGCATTAGGCCTGGTTTACCAGTTCTGATGGTCAGAGCCCGCAGCGTCATGCGGGCTCTCCTTTTTTTGATGTTTGTCTCACAACAGCGCTTTATCGCGATATTGTTGAGGATAAGTTGAAAGAAAGCGGGTTAGACTGCGCCGATATCCCCCTCTTCATTAAGGATACCTGCGTTGTTTGGTCGTATATCCGTTACCATTCTGACACTTTTAGCATGCTTGTGGATGGCGTTAATCTTTGATTTTCGAGATATTGTCGGGCATCTCGGCACGCTGCTAAACCATCTGGATCACCATTAACAGTGATTCCCAGAAAAAAGCCACCAGCAATGCCGGTGGCGGTCATACGCATTTCGAGCGTTATTTTTTCACGGGTTGAGGTTTTTTATCCCCTGATTCCGGGGCCTCACGCGGATCGTCTTTTTCTACACAGAGCATAATTTCTCCTGTTTTAGAAACCCACTTCCCACTATAGCCAGGCTGATAAAAAAAAGGCCAGGCGGTAATTAATCTTGATTGGTCTCTTTTTTGCGAAACGAGAGATAGCCAAAAACGCCGCTTTCGCCGTCGCTCGGATGGTTTACGCCATCCATCACCGTCACTTCTGGGAAATCAAACGGCGACACATTTTTAAAACAGGCCACATTGACGCCGTATTCATTTGGGTTAGAGCGACGCTGATGGAACGTGTAAATCCCGCAGACCGAGCAGAAGAAATGCCGCGCCGTCCCCGTGTTGAACCGGTACTCCGTCAGCTTATCCTCACCTCTGGTGACGGTGATACCCGACAGCGGTGCAGAGACCACAACCGCGCCCCGCATACGGCAAAAAGAGCAGCTGCAGCGCCGCGCGGTATTCAAGCCGTCAGTCAGTTCGACGGTAAAAGCCACCGCACCACAGTGGCACTGTGCATGACGAATGTCAGCCATTGGCTATACCCCTTTTCTTACCAGTTCGGCAGCTTTGAGAAATACCTCATCTTCCACACCATCGCCTTTCTGCCTGCCCAGCCTGACAAGTTCGTTGACAATGCTGTCACGATCGATCGTTTTTTGCGATGAAACCAGCCCTATAACGGCAGCCCCAATCGCCAGCCCCACTAATCCTGTTTGTTCGTCTTTGTTCTTCATACTCATGCTCCTGATACAACAAACAAGCGTAGCAGGATTTTTCAGACCGTTTTCAGGCGTTTTACTCTTTCGCCTGGATCGCTGTTATTCCGACACGCTGGCCGTATGAAAGCTCTAAGGTATTACCGTCAGGATCGGAAAAAAATACATAATAGCCGACGGGGTCACCCAGATCTTCCGGCGCTTTCCTCAACACCCCTTCTTTAGCGGCCATCGCAGTTTTTCTGTCAATTTCTTCGCGCGTGGCGCAGGCAATCCCAAGGTGGCCAAAATGCCCCAGCGGCGTATCGGTCACGGTGTCCGCCTGCACCAGAACCAGCGCAAAAGGACGCGTATGGTCAGTTAGCCACGCCACTTTACGGGCAGTTGGAAGATCGGGCTCACGCGAATGGATGACGTCCATCCCGGCATATCGGCGATAGAAAGCAAGGCTCTTCTCCAGATCCCTGACCATAAACGCAACATGAGTGAATCCTACATCAATGTCTTTCATTTTAAGATGTTACTCCTGTATCAACATGTCGTAGCCATCTTAAAAGTTCAAGTTAACTTGAGGTCAACGGTGAATTTGTGCGGTCCTGATGATGTTCAAAAAAGAATAAAGGGACAGAAATGATAAAGCGCCGCCGTGGCTGAAATATTCACGACGATGCTCAGCAAAAACCAGGTTTTGAAGGGCTGCTTCTGCGTTTTATGGCGAAAGAGCTGTTGGCCCAATATGGCGCCTGGCCACCCTCCCACAGTACCAAACGTCAGTAAAGTGACTTCCGGTATCCTGCGCATCGCTTTACGTGCCGCCGTTTTGTCGACACCATAAATCGCTATCGTCAGCATATTAATCAGCAGAAACCACATGGCAAAAGGATACGAGGAAAAAAAGCTGCCGATCGCAGCGAGGATCAGCAGAACAAAACAAAAGCGATTCAATGTCATAGGGTCAGTCACGGAATATGTAGGCGTATGTCGGGAAAGCATTATACGCTATCTTACGCATGTATCCGGTCAGGTGCTATCAGCCCGCTTTTGCATGCGGGCCTCAAAATGAATGACCTCTTCGACGCACCGAATTGCATTTTGTGAAGCTTCGCATACGCGCCGTCATGAGCAAGCAGTACCTTATGGCTTCCACGTTCAACGATAACGCCAGTTTGTTTTGGTCCCCCCTCTCCCGGATGGCGAACAGAAAGCCGACTACGCTTTATTAGCTATTGCGCAGAGTGTAAAACGTGCTGGCATTCGCCGCCGGAATCCGTACCATACGCGGCATACTTTTGCCTGCTGGCTATTATCTGCCGGCGCTAACCCGTCTTTCGCCGCTACTGGCTCCGAAGGTAGTAATAAATGCAAGAAAATCAACAAAATACAAAGAAAGAACAATACAACCTGAATAAGCTACGCTGATTAAGTCAACTCATTGATAGTATTTGTTTTATCAATTTATTCAAGTAGTTATAGCATAGCAGCTCCTCCCTAAAGCTACCCAGAACTACATTTTTGATGCCCTTTTTTTGCCCCTATTCCGCAGTTTTGCCCCTAAATTTGCCCTTAACTTTATCCAGTGCGCACCTCTTTTTCTCCCTGTCCTATACTTTCAGTCTGACATCTAGCTTGAGGTTTCCATGTGTGGACGTTTTGCACAAGCTCAAACGCGTGAAGAATATCTGGCTTACCTGGCCGATGAAGCCGATCGCGACATCGCATACGACCCTGAACCTATCGGCCGGTACAACGTGGCACCAGGCACTAAGGTTTTGCTGCTGAGCGAACGCGACGAGAAACTGCACCTTGATCCTGTTTTCTGGGGTTACGCGCCCGGGTGGTGGGATAAAGCACCATTGATAAACGCGCGAGTCGAGACAGCGGCTACCAGCAGAATGTTTAAACCGTTGTGGCAGCATGGCCGGGCAATCTGCTTTGCTGATGGATGGTTCGAATGGAAGAAGGAAGGCGACAAGAAGCAGCCATATTTCATTCACCGGGCAGACGGTCAGCCCATCTTTATGGCGGCGATCGGCAGCACGCCGTTCGAGCGTGGAGATGAAGCAGAAGGTTTTCTCATCGTGACGTCCGCAGCTGATAAAGGTCTGGTTGATATTCATGACCGCCGGCCACTGGTTCTGTCGCCTGAAGCTGCACGGGAGTGGATGCGCCAGGATATAGGCGGGAAAGAAGCTGAGGTGATAGCCGCCGACGGTGCTGTGCCAGCCGACAAGTTTAACTGGCATGCCGTGACGCGTGCCGTGGGGAATGTAAAAAATCAAGGCCCGGAGTTAATCGAGGTACCCCGTTGAGGTGCCCAAAGAGAATCATCACATCCCCTTTGCGCGTACAATGAATGTTTAGAGAAAGTTGGTCTTTTTTGCTTAAGGCGACTTTATTTCAATTTAATATATGATAACCTAAATTTTGTTTTTCTAGACTTAGTGTATTAAAAAAGGATTAATAATGTTAGAAACTACTAAAGAAAAGTGGACTGAGGATGCTCACAATGTCATTCAAAAAGAACTTTTACATGCTTTTCGTAATCAACACCAGGATTCTTGGAGTGAAAACCACATCACAACTCAAATGTTACTAGCACTATTGAATATTGGCAAGGACATTAAATGGAATGCGCAATCACAGAGGGTTGTGTGGGATTCATTTAAATTAAAAGGCACAAATGAAACTGAATTTGGTGACATAGCTCTTTTTGCAAAGGTTATGTTAACATCCGACCTCCATTTAGAAGGTGTTGTTTTTTATGAAGCTAAACGCCAATATTATGACAAAAAATTTCATGCAATAGGGTTTAATTCAATTAAACCAAAGCAACTAAAGAGAATTCAGAAACTTACAAGTGCAAGCAATGTGCTTTTATATGATGTAAATGTAACAAATAAAACTTTAGGAGCTTTTTGCCTGCCTACAATTTTTGTTGAGAAGTTGATGAATAAAGCTCCATCCGCTGTACTCCCACATACGCTGCCTCACTATTCTACACTTTGGGTAAGTTCATTAGCTGAAAACTTTTCCGGCTATGGACTCGATTACTCACCCGAAGCCGTAAAGAAAATAAAAGAACTTTTAGAAACCTCAGAACCGCCATCACATATTATTAATGCATGTTTCAGCATGCCGAAGTCGGTCCAACCTAAGTTAGACAATAGTTTTATCCCATTGGATAAATATGAAAACTTGGTTCCTACCCCTACCCCTACCCC